>CP092079.1:0-249982 GCA_022226955.1 Nitrospira sp. | reverse complement strand
GCTTCTTCGTCCGGCGGGGGAGATTCAGCCGGAGTACGCAGTAGACTCGCCAGACCCGCTTATGATTCCACCCCTGGCCGTCGAGTCGGAGCCGATCGAAACATTTCCAGAAGCCCCAGCGACTTTTGACCGCCACCAGGGCCGTGAGGGCCGCGATGACCGAGGCATCACGGCGTGCCCAATCCACCAGCGGCCGATAGTACGTCGCCCGTCCAAGTCCAACCGCGCGACAGGCCCGCTGAACCGAAAGGCCGCCTTGTGTCACCAAGTGCATGACGACCTCCCGCCGCTCAGCAGGCCTTAGAGCTTTTTTGCGATGACATCCTTGAGCGCGGCGTTTTCCAGCGACAGATCCGCATACATCCGCTTCAGCCGGCCGTTCTCGTGCTCCAATTCCTTCAGCCGCTTCACGTCCGAGGCCTCTAACCCGCCGTATTTGGCTTTCCACTTATAGTAGGTGGCGGAGCTGATCCCGTAGTGCCGCCAGATCTCATTGACCGGGCGGCCGCCATCGGCTTCTTTCAGGATCGACACAATCTGCGTCTCGGTGAACTTCAACTGGCGCATGGGAACCTTCTGGCTAGGGTGACGATTGTGCCAGAATGTTCTCCGTTTGACCGTCTCAATTTACGGGGAGCTTACGGTTACGGATGTGCCGCGCGCCAATTATGGCCGGTGCCGAGATCGACTTTGAGTGGGACGGAGGGTGTGGTAAACGAACGGCCACCTTTGGGTAGGTCAAGCAAAGGCTAGGCGGCCTTTAGGTTCAGGAATCGGGCGGCCAAGGTCCTTCGCCGTTTCAATCCACTCCTGAATGATGATCTCAACGTTTGCCAGAGCTTCTTGGTAGGTCGCACCATCGGCCGCACAGCCAGGCAATTCCGGTACTTCGGCAATGAAGGCCTGATCGTCCTTGCTCCAATAGATAATGACTTCATACTTACTCATTGACGTCGCCTCCTAACTTGTACCGAAGGATCACGTGGCGAACCTGCTTTACTTGATAGGGCTTTGTCTGGGAGCCTTTGGGCTGTAGATTCAAAATCTCTTCGATTCCCGCTTTTATGAAAATATGGTGGCTCCCTCGAATTCGTTCTTCAAATCCCAAGTGCTTCAACAAGTGACAGAGTCCATTGAATGAAATATTCGCATCTGATGTCCCGCGAAGAATCCGCTCTAGTAGTTTGTTGGCTTGTGTCACTTGCCCTTCTGATCGAATTAAGAAGACGGCAGATAATTAGTTGAGCAAATTCTATAGTGGGCACACTAGCCTGTCAAAATATCTAGGGATCATTAGCCTACGGATGCGCGGCGCGCCAGTTGTGGCCGGTGCCGAGATCGACTTTGAGCGGGACTGAGAGATGTAGCTGTTTGCCCACGCCTTCCATCTCGTGCTTCACAAGCCGTTTGGCCTCGTCCAGCTCTTTCTCCGGCACTTCGAAAATCAATTCGTCATGGACCTGGAGGATCATCTTGGTGTGCGGCATCTCGCGATGGAGGGCGTTGCTCACGTTGATCATGGCCACTTTGATCAGATCCGCAGCTGAACCCTGGATGGGACTATTTACAGCCATGCGCTCGCCGAAGCCGCGCTGGGTCGGGTCGCCGCTTTGCAGCTCGGGGATCGGGCGGCGCCTGCCGAGAATGGTGGTGGTGAAGCCTTTCTCTTTCCCTTCGGCGATATTGCGATCCATCAGGTCGCGCACGCCTGCGTATTTCTCAAAATAGGTTTCGATATATTTTTTGGCTTCCGCCTGCGGGACGCCGATGTTCTGCGAGAGGCCGAAGGGACTGATGCCGTAGACGATGCCGAACACGACGCTCTTGGCCGCGCGCCGCATCTCGCGCGTGATTTGCGAGGCGGGGAGATGAAAAATGTCCATAGCGGTCGCCATGTGAATGTCTTCGCCCTTTTCGAAGACGTCGAGTAGCCGCGGGTCTTGCGAGAGGTGCGCGAGAATGCGCGGTTCGATCTGGCTGTAGTCGGCGCAGAGGAGGGTGTGGCCTTCCGGCGCGATGAAGGCTTCGCGAATGCGCAGGCCATAGTCGCCCTTCACGGGAATATTCTGGAGATTCGGCTCGGTGGAGGAGAGCCGGCCGGTCGCGGCGACGGTTTGATTCAGCGAGGTGTGGAGCCGCTTGGTTTCAGGATTCACCAATTCCGGCAAGGCATCGACATAGGTCGATTTGAGTTTGCTGATGCTGCGGTAGTTCAGGATCTGCGCGGGCAAGTCGTGCTGGGTGGCGAGTTGTGTGAGCGTGTCTTCATCGGTCGAATAGCCGGTTTTGGTTTTGCGGCCTGGTTTCAGGCCGAGTTTCTCGAAGAGGACGGTCGCGAGCTGCTTAGGCGAGTTGATGTTGAACTCGGTCCCGGCCAGCCTGGCAATGGTCTCCATCATGGTGTCGAGTTCGCGCTCAAGCTCCTTGCTCAAGACGCGGAGCCCCTCCACGTCGAGCAAGAATCCGTTCCGTTCGATCTCCGCCAGCACCGGCACGAGCGGCATTTCGATTTCTTGAAACAGGGCCAGGCTCCCTTGAGCGGTCATGCGCTCGATCATCACCGGGGCTAGCTGGGCCAGCACGGCGGCCTGTTCGGCGGTCTCGTCGCGCGAGCCGTGGTCTTCATCGAACAGCGACTGTGGCGCCTTGGCTTCGGTGCGGGATTCGCCCAGGCGGTGGCCAACGGTCTCCATCGCAATTGTCGCCAGGCTGTGGTCGCGGCGGTTGGGGTTGAGCAGATAGTCCGCAACCATCGTGTCGAGATAGGGGCCGGACAGGGTCACGCCGATGCGATGGAACGCGAGCAAGGCGGCTTTCAAATCATGCACGACCTTGGTGCGGGTCTGGTCGTGCAGCAGCGTTGTGATCGGGCGCATGTAGGTCTGCACGTCGAGCGGGAAAAAGGCGGTCTGGCCTCCCGATGAGAGTGCGAAGCCGAGCACGTCGGCCTGGACGCTGGATCCGCCAGAGAGAAAGCATTGCACGGCGAGCGGGCTGCCTGCAGGAAGCCTGTCGACGAATCGTTCCGCGGACAGCTCATCTTGGATGACTGTGAATGCGGCCGCCGGTGTCTCGGCAGGTTTGGTTGCCGGTTGCAGGGTTTTCAGCAGGGCCGTGAATTCCAGTTCGCGAAGCAGATCGGTGAGCTGGTCCTGATGCGGCGGCTTGACTCGGAAAGTCTCCGCGTCGAATTCGACCGGGCTGTTCACGTCGATGGTGGCCAGCTTGCGGCTGAGCCGGGCATTGTCGGCTTGCTCGATCAGCATGGCTTTGACGCGGGCCGGGGTGACTTCCTCGACGCGGCGGAGCAAGTCGTCGATGGTGCCGAACTGCGCGATGAGCTTGATGGCCGTTTTCTCGCCGATGCCTTTGACGCCGGGGATGTTGTCCGAAGCGTCGCCCATGAGCCCCATGATTTCGACGACGCGCGCCGGTTCGACGCCGAACTTGGCGATAGACTCGGCTTCACCGGACCATTTGTCTTTCACGGGATCGTAGATGCGGATGTGCGGCGTGACGAGTTGCAGCATGTCTTTGTCGCCGGTGACGATGACGACGTCCTCGCCCGCCCGCTCCGCCTGTTTCGCCAGCGTGCCGATCAGGTCGTCCGCTTCGTAGCCGGCCTGTTTCACGGCGGGGATGTTCAAGGCTTCGACAGCGCGATGGATATAGGGGATCTGTGCGCTCATGCCGTCGGGCATCGGAGGCCGTTGGGCCTTGTACTCTTTGAATTCTTGCTGCCGGAATGTCGGTCCGCGTTCGTCGAAGGCCACGACAATCCCGTCCGGTTTCCGCTCCCGCAGAATTTTCAGCAGCGTGGTCATGAATCCGTAGACCGCGTTTGTCTGGAGCCCCTTGGAATTATTCAGCGCGGGAAGGGCAAAGAACGCACGGTAGATGTAGGCGCTTCCATCGATCAGGTAGAGCGTCTTGCGGCTGGTATTAGCTGTCGGCATGGCGTCTCAAGAACTTGGCGCGATGGTTAGGGGCGGTTTGTCGAACTTGGCGCGCATCGCATTGAGGGCCTGCAAGACGGTCGGCTGGCCGACGATTTTCGCTTCCAGTGTCCGCTTGCCTGGAAAATCCAAGAGGGAGATGCCGATGAGCATGGTCAGAATGCCTTGGCCGGGGAGAAACAACATCGCGAATCCGGCCAGGAGGAATATGGCGCCCACCGCATTCTTGACGATGAGTCCGACCCATCGAAGGACGGGCTGGCGATCTTGCATCCAATAGCGCGGGACCCGGATGTCGAAATAGTCCGCCGGGAGCCGTACCATGATAAACGGGATGGCGATCAGCGTGCCGATGAATCCGATCAACGAACAGACGGTGAGCCAGATAAGCACGTGGGCCGGGACATATTGTGTGACTGTCTCGAGAATGGCATCCATGCGGGGGAGATCCTAGCATGAGGCTCCTCTGAACCGGAAGGCCCTGCGATCCATAGTTTACCTGCACCGGGCGGCATCATATAATGAGTCAATCGTACAAATAGAGAGCAAATCTTTTATGAGTCTGCGCACTCTCACTTCTCGGCGGTCACGGGTTTTCTTGCTGCTGCTTATCCTCATTGCAGGCGGCGGATCAGACTTGGGCGATTCTCTTGCCGCCGAGAACGATGAGTTTCAGATTGAGATCGGCAAGAAGGGGCTTGGGAAAGAAGTCGTGATCACCCAGGGGGCGAAAGAGTGGTTTATGCTGATCGAAGTGACGCCGGAGAACACCGTAGTGGTGCGGCAGGAAAAGGATCGCGACAAGTATCTGGTCGATGAGAGTGAAACCCACGACCGGCCATTGGTCCCGGCAGAAGTGGATGCGGCCATCGCCGATTACATCAATAGCGTGAAGGCACGCGCGAAAAAGAAGTAGCTAGCGTCCCATGTCGCAGAAGCCAAAATTCGTCATCTTTGCCCACAACGCCACCTACGATAAGCTGCATCAAGTCGCAACGCTCGGCATGACGGCTGCGGCGATGGGGAAGGACGTGATCGTGGTCCTGCTATTCTGGACGATCAAAAAACTGGCAGAAGGAAAGGTCGACCAGATCGACTTTCCTCCGGAATATGCGGGCTCTGCCGAGGAAGTGACGCGCTTGTTGAAAGAGAAGAAGGTTCCGAAGATTTCAGAAATGTTTCAGGATGCGAAACAAGTCGGGCAGTTTCGTCTGATTGCCTGCAGCGCCGGACTGGAATATATGGGCGTGGACGGCCAGGCGGTTGAAACGAAGGTCGATGAAGTCTTGGGGCTCCCCGCCATCTTGAGTTTGACCGCTGAGGCGGAGACGAAACTCTTCATCTAGCAGAATGCTGAAAATGTCCGCCAGCGGCGTTCTCGCATCGCTCAGACCCTCAACGTACAGAGAATATTACTTGAGGCAAAGGACCTCTCCGCTCGCAGATGATCGAAGCGAGCGGATCAAGCGAAGCTTGGTATGTACCTCCTCGGTCCTTCACTCGCTGCGGCCTTCCCCGCGGAACGGCGCGTCTCGGCGCGCCGGGGTTGGGCGGGTGAGAACCGCGACCATTTTGAGCATTCTGTGAGAGGTTCGAGTCAGCAGTTTGCTTAACGGCTTTTCTTCACACCCACTCGATCGCAATACTCCGTCAGTTTGCATTTGCTGCACCAGGGTGAGACTGGCTGGCAGAGGTTCTGTCCGAATGGCACCAAGAGATCGTTGTAGGTGATCCAGTATTGTTTAGGGAGTTTTTTTCGCAACGCTTCTTCGCTCTCGTCAGGGGTTTTTGTCGCAATGTAGCCCCAGCGATTGCTGATCCGGTGTACGTGAATATCGACGCAGATGCCTGGTTTACCGTAGCCGACCGTGACGACCAGGTTGGCGGTTTTTCGCCCCACTCCTGAAAGCGTGACCAATTCACCGATGGAATCGGGAACGGTTCCACTATATGTCTCTAAGAGCCGTTGACAGATCTTCAGGATGGATGTGGCTTTGGTCCGGTAGAAACAGACCGGGTAAATGGCCTGTTCGATTTTCTTGAGAGGCAGCGCGAGCATCGTGGCCGGCTCATACGCCAAGGCAAACAACCGTTCGCTGGCTTCAGCGGTGGTTTTATCTTTCGTACGAAGACTGAGAAGGCAGGAGATCAGGATACGGAATGGATCGCGGTTCGATTCTCGCGCCACGACCCCCACGACCGGCTCCTGCCATTGACGAATCTCTCGCCTGACGATCCTGATCGCGGCATGGATCTGATCCTGGCGCATCTGGTCCGACTGCGGTGGAGTGGAGAAATGCCGACCGAGGAGAGCGTGTGAGTGAATGAACAGCCAGGGGGCTGTCGGCTACTCGGGCTTCCGCTTGGACAACCACTTCTGACGGCGGCGTTGAGCTTCGCGCAGTTTCGCTTTTTTCCTGACGCTCGGCTTTTCATAGAAACGGCGGCGCTTCAATTCGCGGAACAACCCTTCGCCCGCCAGCTTCTTCTTGGCAACCTTCAGAGCTTTTTCAACGTTGTTATTGAAAACTTTAATTTCCATCCGGTCCGACTTTCAACTTTCTCAGGCCGCGCCTGTCTGCACCCATGACACTACGTACTAGGCGGCGGAGTGTAGCATAGCCCCTTGAGTTCCTCAAGACGGTTGGCGATCTTGGTCATTTGTTGAGTCTGGCGAGCGGCAACGGGCTGATTTCGTTGCAGTTTTATGTTGGTGTTGGCAGTGTGAAGCCCTGCCTCTCCTGCTGCAATCGCTAAGATAATTCCGACCGTTAAGTCAGATTGCACCGCGGGCGGCAGCTGCATTCGAATGGCGGTGATGGTCTGTCCCGCCTCACTAGCGAGTTCCGCTATCTTGAGCGGAACCTCCGTTGCGTGTTCCAGTGCGGCTGCGAGAAGCGAAGGACGGTTGGCCTGATCGACAGGGAGGCGTCGGGCTTGTGAGACGGCTTCATAGGCTTCGCAGTCACGCTGCATCAGGGTGGCAAGCCTCTGACTCAAGTCGCTGAGTGATTGCTCTTGCTCTGTCTGCTTCCCGATGCGAGCGCCCATGGTACCCAAGGATGCTGCAAGGGCTCCCACTAGTGCTGCGGCTGCGCCGCCGGCTGGTGTCGGTGTGGCTGAAGCCAGCGCGTGAAGGTAGGAGGTAATTGTTGCTCCAGCATCTGTGCATGGTCTGCCTGCTCTAGCGTCGGCCAGTCTTGTTTCTAGAATGTGGGAGGCGGCGAAGTTTCCAATCTGTAGGAGCGATGAAGCAGCCTGATCCAGCGCGGCCTGAGGAACGAGGCCGATCAGTTCGCTTTCGACGATGTCCACACCGGCGTTGACGGCCTCGGTGTGAACGGCGCGGAAGGCCGTGGCCATCGAGGTCACGCGGTAATCGGCGAGATTCATAGCAACTTGCACGATCCCGCGGCTCGGCAGCGCGACCCCGATAGCTTTCACAGAGGGCAGGCCGCCATTGGAATGCCGAATGGTCTTGGCAATTTGCTTGGCGATACTGAGATCAGCCGTATTCAGGTTCATATTGAACGCAATCAGTGGAGGTCTGGCCCCGATGACGATGGCTCCCGCTGTCTCATGAAGATGAGTTGGCCCAAAGTCCGGCCGCCAATTCAGTCCGGCCGCCATTCTTGCCTCCAACCCGGACAATCCTCCCTGCCGGATCGTTTCCAGCCTGGCTCGATCCGGGTGCCCGGACGCTTGTTCGTAGAGAAACACCGGGATCTGCAATGCTGTTCCCACGCGTTCGCCTAGCCTGCGGGCGAGATGAACGCAGTCTTCCATTGTCGTGTCTTGAATCGGGACAAAAGGGACGACATCCGTTGCCCCGATGCGAGGATGACCGCCGCGGTGGTTGCGCAGATCAATCAACTTTGTTGCCAGTTGTATGGCCTGAAACGCGGCTTCCAGGACGGCTTCGGGATTGCCCGCAAACGTCAGTACGGATCGATGGTGATCGGAATCGCTCGTTCGATCCAGCAGCCAGACGCCGGGAATCGATTCCAGGGCTGCCGCCAGCGCTTGAACGGTGGTGGCATTCCGCCCTTCGCTGAAGTTGGGGACGCATTCAATGATTTTCGCCATCGGGCTCTCGATGAATAGGAACAAAAAAACCGGAGGGGATCGCTGGGTTCCCTCCGGCTGGTTGCTGGCTGTATGAAGGAAGCCGCCCCGGCGTTACTTGGCCTTCTTGACGAAGGCTTTGTAGACCCGGCCTGACGTGGCCTGCTCTTCTTCCATGCCGACCATGTGATGTCCGGTCGTCTCGCACCAGGCGGGCATGTCTTTCTTGATCCCCTCGTCGTCGGAGACCACTTCGAGCACTTGTCCGAGGGCGAGTTCCTTGATTTTCTTCGAGGTCATAATAATCGGCATGGGGCAAAAATATCCGAGCGTGTCGAGTTTCACATCAGCCTGCATGGTCGGTCTCTCCGTCTCTGAACCGGTTATATGAAGAGGTTGACGCTGCCCTGTTTGGCTTCCGCCAGATAGGTCGTGACTCCGGCGAATTGATCGATCCCGTCGATCAGCGTGTCCTTGGTGATGCCCATGAGCCCCATTGTTGTGGTGCAGGCGATGAAGCGCACGCCCAGATCGAGCGCCGTTTCCATCAACTCGGGGACTCCCGGCATCCGGTTTTGCTTCATCACGAGTTTCATCATGCTGGTGCCGAGCCCGCCGAAATGGAATCGCGAGAGGGGAAGATTGTCGGCGCCGCCCTTGTTCAAGGAGCCGAACATGCGGCGCAGCCAGTCTTTGGCCGAGCTGGTGGCTCCTTTCTTGCGGATGGTATTCAATCCCCAGAAGGTGAAGAAGACGGTGACCTGCATGCCCATGGCGGCGGCGCCGGTGGCGATGATGAAGGCGGCCATGGCTTTGTCTAAGTCGCCGCTCAGGAGGACGATGGTCACTCTGTCCGGTTTCGATTCCTGTAACTGCGCCAGCGTGGCGGAAGGCTCTATTTGCGTCATCTGCATGAGGGCCTCAATGTGATGGTTCGGTGCGAACGGCCGCTGTTTTCAAGGTGTTTTGACTATAGTCTCCGTATCTTTTTCTTGTCAAGGCAACGAGCTTGACCGCATTCGTGATGCTGGCTATAGTCCCGCCGAATGTGTTTTGATAAGACCTTGGATATGTCATTTGCATGAACACCGCTCTCGAACAGGATCCCGCACCGGTACGCAGTCCTCCGCTATTGGGCTTCTGGTATGCGGCCGCGACCAGTTCCGATGTGGCTCCGGGCGCCATGAAGGGCGTCGTGCTGCTCAGCACGCCGATTCTTCTTTGCCGCACCAAGGATGGCCGTGTCTCCGCGATGCTCGACCTCTGTCCCCATCGTGGCATGCCTCTGTCCTTTGGGCGGATGGAGGGGGATCGGGTGGAGTGTTACTATCACGGCTGGCAATTTGAGGCGGATGGGCGCTGCGCCGCGATTCCCTCATTGGTCAGCGATTCTCCGATCGATCCGAAAAAGATCTGTGTCACCTCTTATCCCTGCCAGGATCAGGATGGGTATATCTGGGTGTATATGGCGGACAGCCGCTATCCTGACCGGCCGATTCCTCCGTTGATGCGCCATCCGCTTCCGTCGAGCCCCTATCTGATGTTCCAGCATTCGCAGATGCTCTCCAGCACGCTCGATGACGGCGTGGTGGGGCTGATGGATCCGGCACATGGCCCCTATGTGCATCAGAGCAGCTTGTGGCGCAAGCCAGCCAGCCAGCACGACAAGGCGAAGACGTTCGAGCCGATTCCGAACGGATTTCGGATGATCGGCCATGCGCCGTCGAAGAACAGCCCGCCGTATCAACTGTTGAAATGGGTGTCAGGAGGGGGAGAGCTCACGACGACCATCGATTTCGTGTTGCCGAATCAGCGGTATGAGTTCATCCAGTGCGGATCGCTGTGGGTCTCGATCCGAGTCCTGATGACGCCGATTACGGAACATGAAACCCGCATGGATTTCTGCGCGGCCTGGAACGCCTTTCGCTGGCTGCCGTTCGGCAAGTCGATTTTCAGATACTTCGCCAAGGGTTTTCTGGCGCAAGATAAAGTGGCGATGGACCGCCAGTCGATCGGGCTCAAGCACAAACCGCCGTTCCGCCTGGTCGGCGATGCCGACCAGCAAGCCAAGTGGTATCACAAGCTGAAGGTGGCCCATGTTGCGTCACTTCAGACTGGCCAGCCGTTCGACCATCCGCTCAAAGGACCGGTCACGCTGCGCTGGAGAAGTTAGATCCCCCACCGTTCGAGCTAGTTCCCATTATTAGTTGGACGTGCAATAGATTCAGGTCGGCGCGGTGGTCGAGTCGCGAGACGCCACTCGATCCGAGGCAGACGCTATTGTTCTTTGGATTCGGCTGGCAGGATCAGTTCCATCGCCCGGCGGATCTGATCCCGTGCGCCGAGGAGGACCACAATATCGCCGGGGAGCAGCTTGGTTTTTTCCGATGGGTTCGACTCGGTTACCCCCGCCCTGGTCCAGGCAATGATCGAAGCGCCGGTCATGGGTCGCAGCGCCAGTTGGGAGAGCAGTTTCCCGGCCGCCGGCGAACCTTCTTCAATCCGGCAGGTCTCTACTTCCACATCGCTGAGGGTGCCTCCGCGAAGATGATGCGCCAGCTCAGGCAAGTCGCTCCGGCGCAAGAGGGCATAGCCTTCCCGGCGCACCTGCTCGGCCTTTCGCATGACGAATTCTTGCGGCATGTTATAGGTGCGGAGCACGAGCGCAAAGATCTCAATCGACGTTTCAAACTCCTCCGGTACGACGTCGTCGGCGCCGAGCTGATGGAGCTCTTCCAGCTCGCGCAGATAGCGGGTGCGCACCACGATATGCAGTTTTGGGTTCAACCCTCTGGCGATTTGCACGGTGCGCCTGGCCATGAAGGGGTCTGAAATCGCCACGACCAGCACCCGCGCGCTTTCGATCTTGACGTGGCGCAGCACGGTCGGATTCGTCGCATCGCCGTAATACAGCGGAAGCCCGTGCTTGGTTTCCCGTTGCACGGTATCGCCGTCGAGATCCAGCGCGATGTACGGCACTTCCGTTTCGCTCAGCACGCGCGCGAGATTGCGGCCGTTCAACCCGTAGCCCACGATCACGACATGATCTTTGATTCGGAGATGCCGCCCTTCCGTTTCGAGCACATGGGCGGTCGTTCGCTCGGGAAGCCAGTGGTGGAGACGCTGCATCGCTTCAATCCGCCGGGCGAGGTGCGGGGACCATTGCATGAGGAACGGGGTAATGATCATCGAACAGACGGAGACGGCCAGGAAGATTTGATAGGGGGTTCCGGTCAGCAATTTATTTTCTTGTCCGACTTGCGCGAGGATGAAGCTGAACTCGCCGACCTGCGCGAGCGCCACGCCGGCCATGACGGCTGAACGCGGAGGAATGGCGACGGCGAGCACCGCCCCGGCCCCGGCGACGAATTTGATGACCAGGATGGCGGCGAGCAGGCCGGTGACGATGACGGGATATTGGAGCAAGATTCGCCAGTCCATCAGAATGCCGATGGACACGAAGAAGAGGCTGTTGAAACTGTCCCGAAAGGGCAGCACTTCCGCCATGGCCTGGTGGCTGAATTCCGATTCGGAAATAATGAGTCCGGCGATAAAGGCGCCCAGCGCCAGCGAGAGGCCGCCCAGCGACGTCAGCCAGGCGATGCCGAGGCACAGGACGATGATCGTGAGGAGGAAGAGTTCGCGGCTGCGGCTGCGGACAATATGTTCAAGAAGTTTTGGCACGAGATACCAGGCGCCGGCCACGATCAGGCCGACGACGATCACGGCCTTGCCCAGCGTGAGGAGGATGGAGAACGCGGCGCCTTCGCTGGGACTGGACAGAATCGGCGTCAGGAGGATCATCGCGACCACGGCCAGGTCTTGGAAGACGAGAATGCCGATGGTGGCGCGTCCGTGAAGCGATTCGCTGTCGCCGTTTGCCGCGAGCGCTTTCAAGACGATGGCGGTGCTGCTGAGCGAAAGGAGAAATCCCCAGAAGATGCCTTGCTGCCAGGGCACCCCGGCGAGCATCGCTCCGGCCCAGGTGATGGCGACGACGCCGCCGACTTGAATCGGCGCGGCAATGAAGAGCAGGCGCCGCAGGGAGGTCAGCTGCACGAGCGAAAACTCGATGCCGATGGTGAACAGCAGCAGGACGACGCCGATTTCAGCCAGGGCTTGGACGGCGCTGGAGTCGGAGATCAAGTTGAAGCCATGAGGGCCGATCAGCGCTCCGGCCACCAGAAATCCCGCGATCGAGGGCAGCCGGAATTGATGAAAGACAAAGACGACGGCAATGGAGACCGTGAAAATAACCAGCAGATTACTGAGGATGCTGTAGTCGGTCATGCGATAGGCTGCCAGGATTGAGTGTGAACGGTCAGGCGGGGAGACCGGTTCATCCCGTTTGCGCCGCGCCTCACGATTCACACGATATGAGCGGAGAATACCTCAGCGGAGGATCTCGAACAAGGCAAAGCTTCTTGTCGGGTCCGGTGGAGATGCGTAGAGTGAGTGTGAGTGTCGAGAAAGGAACCTGAGTGATTCGCGCGATCCTATTCGATTTCAATGGCGTCATCGCGGACGATGAGGCGGCGCATGTGGAGTGTTTCTGCCGGGCGCTCCAGGAATTTGATCTGTCCCTATCCAAGGCCGAGTATTACGGGACGTATCTGGGGATGGATGAGCGGACCTGTACCGCGTTGTTGCTCACGGCGCGCGACGGGACATGCGACGCCGGGCGTCACCCTGAGCTGGTTCAGCAGATTCAGGACCGGAAGGCCGAATTATTCCGGTTCCATTTTGCCGCGCACAAGCCCGAACTGTTTCCCGGTGTGATTGAGTTTGTGCAAGCCGCCCGGTCGTTGTGCCCGCTTGCTATTGTGTCCGGCGGCCGGCGCGAGCAGATTGACCGGGCGCTGCGCGGGACCGCGATCGAACGGGTTATCGAACTGATTGTATCGGCCGACGACTGCCCGGTTGGGAAGCCCGATCCTGCCATTTATCTTTTGGCCTTGAAGCGGCTGAACGGCGCCACGCAGCCGCTCTTGAGGCCTGAGGAGTGTCTGGTCGTTGAAGATTCAAAGGCGGGCATTCGAGCGGCTCGGGCTGCAGGAATGCCCGTTGTTGGACTGGCGACGACGTATTCGGCCAGTGAGTTATGCGAGGCAGGTTGCGTCCTGCCGTCGCTGGCCGGAGTCGAGCCGGAGGCGCTGCTGCGACAGTTTGACTAAACGCGCGACTGTGCAATCTCGCGCGTCCAATCTCGGCAAATCCGCCCCCAGTATGATTTTCCCCCTCCAAAGCGGCATAGACGCTCGCGGCTTTCATTGCGTAGGCTGTCGCGAGTACAGGCGACTCGCATTTTGATGCTGACGAGTATCCGGTGCGTGGAGACAATCTTTCTTTTCCGGAGGTGCTCTATGGGGATCAACCAGATACTTCCCGTCATGATGCTGGTGGCGTTGACTGTTGCAAACCCTGCATTCAGCGATACCACGCCTCCGCCGGAGCCGTCTCACACATGGGAATGTCCGCAAGCCGATGGCACAGTGGTGTATACGAATAAAGAAAAGCCTGGTTGCCGGGCGATGGCGCTGAAGCCATTGTCGGTGGTTCCTTCATTGGACGACATGCCGCTCATTCCCCGCTCAATCGGTGTTCCGTCCCACCGCGCGCCCAACGCTCAAGATGGCCCAACCAGTAGCACGCAGCGGGTCCCCGATTGGGCAAAGGATTGGCACGCGTCGGCGACCGGGAGCCGGGGCGACATCTGCGGCTTGTATTGGGAGTGGGTCCGGTTGAATGAAAAAACGCGGGGCGGCTTCTTTTTTGGATCCGACCCGTCGTACGGCGGCGATCCGACCGGCCGAAATCAGCGAGGGGCGAGCTATTCGTTTTACGACAATGCGCGGTACATGGCGTTGAACCGGATTTTTGCAACGGGGTTCATTCCGGTCGGCTGCCAGTAGGCTGTCGTCCGACTCTCAGGCTCGCAGTTTTGCCAGGACGGTGGCGGGATCCCAGTAGGCCCAGAGCGTCTGAATCCGTCCGTCTTCGTTGAACTCGAAGACATCGATTCCGTGTATGTCGACCGGCTTCCCATTCCTTCCGATTCCCTGGCCATGAAAAACGACGGCGGCGCGATTGTGAGCGATGTGCGTTTCTTGCGCGTGAATGGTTACTTCCCGCAGGGCGCCGGCGATGGAGTGAAAGAGAGCCTTCAACGCGGTATGTCCTTGAACCGGCGCGGCTCCGTAGGGTTCATGGCTGACGGCATCGGGGTCGAAACAGGCTGTCCAGGCCGTGGGATCAAGGGCATGCCAGGCGGCAAAATAGCGATCGACGCGGTCGCGAATCTCGTCGGGTGAGAGCGGCATCGGTTGTTCTTTCATAACCATTCCCATGCTGTGCGGAACGAAGCGGCCTACGCCTTGTAGTATTCGCGATACCACTTCACGAATCGGGGGATGCCTTCTTCGATTGGCGTCGCCGGTTTGAATCCGACATCGTTGGCCAAATCGTCGATGTCCGCATAGGTCGCAGGCACATCGCCTGGCTGCAGTGGCATCAGCTTCTTCTCGGCTTTCTTGCCGAGCGCGTTTTCCAGTACTTCGATAAAGTGCAGCAGCTCCACTGGTTGATGATTACCGATGTTATAGACCCTGGCCGGAGCTGAGCTCGTGCCGGGATCCGGTCGCTCGCCGTTCCAGGCCGGATTCGGCGTGGCCGGATGATCGAGTGTGCGAATGATGCCTTCGACGATGTCGTCCACGTAGGTGAAGTCCCGTCTCATCTTGCCGTGATTGAAGACCTCAATCGGCTTTCCTTCCAGAATCGCTTTCGTGAAAATAAACAGCGCCATGTCCGGGCGTCCCCAGGGGCCATAGACCGTAAAGAACCGCAAGCCGGTGCAGGGGATGCGGTAGAGATGGGCATAGCAATGGGCCATGAGTTCGTTGGCCTTCTTGCTGGCGGCATAGAGCGAGACCGGGTGATCCACGTTATCGTGGATCGAGAATGGCATGTGGGTGTTTCCGCCATAGACAGAGCTGGAAGAGGCGTAGACCAGATGGTCGACCTTGGCCTGCCGGCATCCTTCCAGGATGTTCATGAAGCCTTCGATGTTGCTCTCTGTGTAGGCGTGGGGGTTGATTAGCGAATAGCGGACACCGGCTTGGGCGGCCAGGTGGACGACCCGTTTGATGCCGTGATCGGCAAAGAGCGCCTTCATGCCCGCGCGATCGGCCAGATTCAGTTTGAGAAAGCGATGGCCGCTGGTGGCCGCTAGTTTCGCCAAGCGGGCTTCTTTCAACCGGACATCGTAATAATCGTTGACGATGTCCAGGCCGATGACCTGCTCGCCGCGCGCCAGCAGGCGCTGGGCCACGTGGAAGCCGATGAATCCGGCCACGCCGGTGACAAGAATCGGGGACTGCGTTCCAGCCATTCGCTGCACTCCTTTACAGATAGAGAAACCGGCGGTGTTTACGGACGTCCGGCCGACTTCATGAACGGGGGGTCGCCATGGTCCAGGCGGTGTAACGCCAGCGGCGTCAAGGATTCACCCGGTGCGATCGCTCCCATGCGTCCGTCTTGGCCGGCCCGGTAGATATCGAGCGCTTGAGCGTAATGATACCCGCAACCCTGCGTGTCGAGAAGGTCTTTCAGTTTTTCCGGACGTTCCCAATGGGCTGTGAGCAGCGCCGTCCTGGCCGGATTCCGTTGACTGAACATGAACGAGAGATGGTCGGGATACCAGTCCGCGCCGCCGGTGGCGTAGGAGACAAACAGGTTCGCCTGTGCCGCGGCGCAGAGTTCCGACAGATAGGCATTGGTGAGATAGCCGTTTTCGCCCACGTCCAGCCACTTCCCGGGATGAGACAGCGAGGCATGAGCCGCATAACTTCGGACCTCCAGCAGTTGCTGTTGCGAAGCAAGCACGAGCGCGATCGGGCCGTATTTCGAGACGAGTTGCTGAATAATCTGTTCCTTGAGCGCGGAGCGTCCGCTGTTCGTGGGGCCGCTGTCGGCATGCACCAGAATATTTTGCCCGCGGTCATGGATCAGATAGCAGTTTCTCGGCATTTCGAGATCGCAGGGATCTTCGCCGTAAAACGGCACCGAGATGACGGCGCCGCCGTCGAAGTCCCAACGTTCGCCGTGCGCCAGTTCGACCACTCGTCCGAAGCCCATCTCGCGCAGCAGGCCGAGATAATCGTAGTGCAGTTTCTTGCGATTGCGCCGGCTCGGGACGATGATCGGGGTTTCCTTGGGAAGGTGCAGGAGCGTGCGTGGGTCCACGTGATCGTCGTGGTCGTGCGTGAGGAACACGGCCGCCGGCTTCGGCAGCAATGCGCCCCACAGCGAGGGCACCGAGGACTCCGCAAACCAGGGAAGCAGCCAGGGATCGAAGAGCAGCATCTGCGATTGCTGGCGGTAGAGCAGCGCCGCATGGCCGAGATGCACGAGATCCCGGTCTTGCACCACGTCGAGCCACTGTTGCCGGACGGTCGATTGCGCGGCACTAATGAGGCACTCGTATTGGTGCAGCGACTCCATTAACTTGAGCAGGACCGGTTGCGCTTCCCGCGGCGCCGCTGTAACCACGGTTTTGATTTCCTCGGCTTGATGCGTGCCGTCCAGCATGCCGAGCACTTTGCCTACAGCCGGACCAAGCAGGCGTTGATCGAATCCGATCGGAATGGCCTGCCGTTTGACTGAATGGAAAATCCGCAGGCCCCCGTTAGTGATGGTGGCCGATTTAGTGGGATCGGTCGGGAACTCCCATTGAAACGTGCCGTCGGATTTCCGGCCGCAACGGATATGCTGCTTGAGATAGGGGCGGGAGTTCACCAGCTCCGCATAGGCATCCTCCAGGCGCCGTTGCCGGTCGGGATCGTCCAGCGCCGCGCGTTTCGAAAACACATCGCTGATGGCCGTGTCGATGGAGCTGGACAATAAACTATGCGCTTCGTGCAAGCTGGCCACGACTTCAGGGGCGATGCCGGCGACGAAGGGGAATGGGCCGGGCGCGTCGCCGCTTTCCAGTTGCACCCAGCACCAGGGAGCGAGGCTCAGATACTGTTGCCGTGGAAGCCTATCCCACACACTGGCCATCGTCTAGGACCCAGCTTCCCAGCGGAGTGCGCTGATGGTGGGTTCGTAGAGCGCTTGAATCACATTGCCGTCCGGATCGGAAAAATAAAATGAGTAACTGCCGTCTCGGTGCTGTTTCGGCTGTTTGACGATCGCGCCGCCGAGTTGCGCAATTTTCATGGAGACCTCGGCAAACATCCGGTCGACCGCTTGCGGGCTGTCGAGAATGACGCCGACATGATCCAGCAATTGGCCTTGGGGAGGACGGTAGGCGCTGAGTTCGTTCTGAGGAATTTGGTGGAGCGCCAGATTATCGCTCCCTGAGCTGAAGTAGACGTTGTCGGCATCCGGCTCCCAGACGACCTTCATGCCGAGCAGGTCTTCGTAGAATCGGCGCGATGCGGGAAGGTCGATGACCCGAAGGGCCAGATGGCGGAGTCCTCGATGAAGGGGAAGAGACATAGAGTCGATCCTATTTTCGCCTATCAATCGATCAGAACCGACCGTATAGTAGGGACGCATTGCACCGCCCGTCAACGGAAATTCTGTTCCTGCGGGAGGCCAGGTGCTGTGATACGATGCCCTTTCGATCGTTGCACAAAAGGAGTGTTTCGGTATGAATGCTTTACGTTCTATGATGCTTGCAGGGATGGTTCTGGTTGCTGTTCCGGCCATTGCCGTGGCCGAAGGGTTTGAGAAGGAAGTACAGGGAAAAGATGGCGCCCCGATGGTGTTTATCCCCGAAGGGTCGTTCCCCATGGGAGTGCCGCATGGCGACCGCGACGGGGGACGGGATGAATACCCCCGCCACGACGTCTTTGTGAGCGAGTTCTACATCGACAAGTTTGAGCTGACGAATAGCCGGTATCTTGAGTTCGTCAAGGCCACCAAGCACCGCATCCCGCAGAACCCCACAAATGCTACGAGAAATCTCTGGCAGGGAGACACCATTACCGAGTCGCTCGCCGACCGGCCGGTCATCAATGTGGATTGGGCCGATGCGAATGCCTATTGCCAGTGGGCCGGCAAACGGCTGCCGACGGAAGCGGAATGGGAGAAAGCGGCCAAGGGGACTGCCGATCGGCGCTTCCCCTGGGGCAACGTCGAGCCGACCAACAAGCACCTGAATTTCAATCAGCAGTGGATCGGTGAAAAGACGCTTATGCCGGTGGGAAGCTACGAGCTTGGGAAAAGCCCTTTCGGTGTCTACGATGTGGCGGGCAATGTGTGGGAATGGGTGAACGACTGGTATGACGCCAAGTATTACGAGAAGAGTCCCGCGAAAAATCCCACGGGTCCAGAGACTGGGACCAAGCGCGTGTTGCGTGGATCGGGCTGGCAAAATGAAACTCCGACCGTCCGAATTTTCACCCGTGTAGACAGCGATCCGACCATGCGCAACGAATCGACCGGGTTCCGCTGCGCGATGGACGCGCGGGCAAAGTAGTCGAAGCCATGAGCGAGAAGGGGTTTGCCGGCATCGCCGTCGCCGCATTTGAAAGCCGGATGGCGGTGGAAATGACCCGGCTCATTGAACGATATGGGGGCCACCCATCGGTGGCCCCCGCTCTCCGTGAACGCCCTATCCAGGATAATCCCACAGCGCTGCGATTTGGAGTCCGGCTCATCGAGGGCCAGGTCGATGTGCTCGTGCTCATGACCGGCGTCGGAACGACGGCGTTGTTCGATATTCTCAAGGCCCGCCATCCCATGTCGTCCATTATGGCGGGCGTCAAGCAGGTCGCTCTTGTCGCGCGCGGGCCGAAGCCGGCGGCGGCGTTAAAAGTGCTGGGGATCGCGCCGACGCTCGTTGTGCCGGAGCCCAATACCTGGGTCGATGTGGTGTCGACGCTCGATGAGTACCGGCCGGTGAAAGGGCTGCGTGTCGCGGTGCAGGAATATGGCAGCTCCAATCCCGAGTTTCTTGAAGCCTTGAGAGTTCGCGGGGCCGACGTGTTTCCTGTCCCGGTCTATAAATGGGGGCTTCCGGAGGATCTGGCGCCGCTCAGACTGGTGCTGGCAGACATCTTAGCCGGAACCGTCGCGGCAATGCTCATTACCAATGCCGCGCAGATCGATCATGTCATGCAGTTGCTGGAACAGGAGGGAAAGGTTCCTCTGTTCAGAGAGGTCTGCAAAACCATCGTGGTCGCCTCCATCGGTCCGGTCGCTAGCGAGCGGCTCCGTCACTATGACCTGCCGGTCGATTTTGAACCGTCGCATGGAAAGATGGGTGTCATGGTCAAGGAGTTGTCCGAACGGATTGCTCCGTTGCTCGCCGCAAAACGCCGCTGACTATCCCGCCTA
This sequence comes from Nitrospira sp., assembly GCA_022226955.1. Classification (NCBI taxonomy): domain Bacteria; kingdom Pseudomonadati; phylum Nitrospirota; class Nitrospiria; order Nitrospirales; family Nitrospiraceae; genus Nitrospira; species Nitrospira sp. Next base: position 230,615 of record CP092079.1, on the reverse strand, counting down.
TTGCCTCAAAACGGCTCTCTCTCAGATGTCGCCTACCCGTTCAAACCTGTGCAATGGATGAAGAGTTCCCTTCGTCAGGATTTCGGCTGTCGTCATATTTCGCGGGGTTCGGTGCGGCACTTCTCTTGCGGATCTTTGCCGAGATGGCCGTTCACCTATGCGGGGGGCCTATGAAAAGGGGGGCGCGATGGCAACAACACTCGATCTGGATAAACAGACTGCGGCGTTCGTGTGGCAGCTGGAAGAGCAACGGAAACTTGAAAAGACGTTGTTGGTTGAGCGGGTCCGCAGAACGAAAGAAGGCGCCGAGTCGGTCTTTCAGGATATTAAGACTCGCGTGGCGGTGCTCGAAAGACTAAACGGAGCTGTCAGCGCCACCTGCATTGCGCCGATCGGCTGGAGCAAGGTGATTTGCACCGGGGCAGATAGCGTGTCGGCGCCCAATACAATCGGGTTCGGCATCCGCGATGGCACGTCCGGCGCGCTCGACCGGATTCGCTATATCGACGACACGACCTACCTCCGGCTGAGCGAGAATCCTTACTATGTCGAACAGGCGATGCCGAACAAATCGGCCCATGCGAGGGTTGGGGCCAACGCCTCACTGTGGGATACGCTGGGGTATGTTCATGCCGGGTATGTCACATCGCTGGAGATTCCGGCGTCAGCGGAACCAACGACCGTCTCGATCATGTCGCGCCTGAATACGCTCTTCAAGTGGGTCGAGGCCAACGCGGTGGGAGAGGAATGGTATGCCCATGTTTCGGCGACAGCCCGGTTGTGGGCGACCTATGACGGAGAGTTTCGCCAGGCGCCGCCGACGGTGTTTGTGAATGTTCTGGCGACCCCGTCGCAGATGCGGACCCATCACGATATTCCATCGCTGGCGCCGAGCGCGGCGTTGACGATGCAGGTGTCGGCGGCGGCCGGCGGCGGCACGACGATCCATGTGTATGAAAGCATCGAGCTGGTGGCGACCACCCCGAATGGTCACGCCTATTTAGATGGCATCTTTTCGTGGGAACCGCTGGCCGTACGACGGGGAGAGGATTAACGCCCGGCGTCTTTGTACAGGGCTCGAAGAATCTCGGATGTATTGAAGAGCATGGCGTTCGACCGGGTATAGGCGGCGTGACCGTAGTAGTGCTCCTGAACGTTTGTGGAGTTTGTGCAGTCTTTGTAGTCGACCAGCAGGCAGTGTCCTTCGCTGGGAAACCGCACGGCGCGACGGGCGCATTCGAGCCAGCGTTCAAAGCCGTCGTAAGGTTCGACCATTTCCCACACCGCTTTGTTGGCCGCTTTTGCCGCGTCGGTCGCTGGCACCGCATCGCTTCCTGCCACAGCCAGTGTTTGCGCATAGTCTCCGCCCCAGGCAATGGGCATTTCCATCGTGACTTGCGGCAGCTCCATTTTTGACAGCCAGGTTTTGCCGTCTGTCCGGAGATTCCGATGATTCACGATGTGCAGCAGGCGTCCTATTCCTGAGAGATCCCATCCGTAGCGCACGGGGGTGCCCATCGTGACAATGTCGAGGGTTGCGCCATTCAGCAACGAATGGCCGGCGAGCAGCGGTTCGATGCGTTGGATTGCGGCGGTCAGGTCTGTCTGGTCCTGTTGTTCTGCATAAGTAGCCAGCAGGCCCAGGAGTTTCGGCCGCTTCGTAATGGGGCTGGGACAGAGCAGATTCGAGGTGAGGGCAAGAACTAACCCTGCCTGACCGTGGGCCTGCACGAGGATTCGGTCTTCCTTGCCAAACTTCTGCGCCTCGCAGAGGCGGTGCAGGTCATGGAGCAGGCGGACGGCGGCAGCGGCGCGACCCAGGTGATGGTGCTCCGAGGTCCAGAGGATGCGCCGGCAGACAATCGGTTGAGAGAGCTGTTTGTTGATGGCTTGCTGAAAGAGTGCGACGTAGGCGTTGGTGAAGTTGCCGGCCTCGCTCGCTTGATCGTCGATCATCTTTCTGGTGGCATCATCGTTCGAGAACGGGGGTGTGAGCCCTCCCTGAAGAGCTGGAATTCCATTGCCTCCTTCTCGCATGGCGGCGAGCAGCGCATCGACACCCGAGACGCCGCGCGAATAGCCGCGCTTCAACCCGCCGGCTTCGTCCAGCCGCTGCATTCCAAACAGGTCGCTGCCATGGAGCGATCCATGCAGAAACACCATGGCGCGAACGCTGGCTTGCGAGAGCGCCGCGCCGCGCTGGGCCATGCTCTCGAACCAGGCCGGAGATTCCGGCAGTGCGCCGCCGGTCAGTTCGGCGGTTGTCAGCCGTTCGCCGGGGCTCTTCCGCGAAAGCTCGTCGTGTTGGAAGTTATTCTCGTTCGGCATGGGAAGAGGTATCTACCGCAAGTGCATGCGGAAGTGCAACGGAGTTCTCGACTATCGGGATGCGGGAGAGGTTGAGTCGAGACTGGTTGGTTGCTTCGACGGCGCGAGGCTCTTGAGCATTACGGCGGTGGCGGTACAAATTTTGTTTGCTTCGTCGATATGGCGATCGACGATTTGCACGCCCAGCAGGTATTCTTGAACGAGTTCTTCGCGCGTGAGCTCAATATCTTGTTCGGTCTCGCGGCCGCTGCGTTCGCGGACGCGATCGACCATATGTTCCTTCACCATGACGCGGATCTGCTTGGCAAGATCGGTACGGGCTGAGAGTTCAGAGACGCGCTGGCAGACAGTCTTGCCCTTGGCTAAATCGCCTTGGCCGTTGCCGACCCAATAGCGATCAGGCGGATAGGCGCCGGAATTTTCTTCGGCCGGTCTCGCCGATGTGTGTGGGGTGTGTTGTTCTTTGAGCTGATCGAACGATCGTTCCGCTCGGCTTCTGACTTCACCCGGCTCGCCCGCACTGGCCTGCAAAGGGCTGAGGAGGAGTAGGCTTCCAAGTCCCATTGTGGCGAGTTGTTTGCTGATCGTGCGTCCCATCGATTATTTCCCTTGTCCCTTGCCGCCGCCCCCATGGTGGCCGCCACTGCTTCCTCCAGGAGGACGAGGGGCGGTTTGATAGGGCATCCGCGGGACTTGCTGAGGCATGGGAGGATGAATTTGGTTGATGGTCGGAGGCAGACGTTGGGTGACAGGCGGCTGGCCGCTGGATCCGGCGCCTGGCGCTAGGGCGCCTCTGCCGTTCTGTTGCAGGAATTGTTGCATGCGCGTAGCGGCGCGCGGGGAAAGCTGCGGCCTTGCCGATGGCGGCAGGAGCGGATTCAATTGATGGACATCAGTTAAGTGGTGCGATCCAGGCTGATTGCCGATTTGGGGCGGTCCGGTCGGGGTGGTATGGGTGATTTCATTCAGCGTGCGCGGCATGCCTGGAGATCCGGGGCCGGGAACGATCTGATGCGTCGGCATGTGGGAGGGAATGCTGCTGACGGCCGGCGGGCTGGGCGGGTGAGGCGGCGCCGGCGGCTGCCTGGTGGTGATGACTTGCTGGGCGATGATGACATGGGGGCTGGTTGGATAGAGGCCCCGCGCGACATTCAAGAGCGCCTGTGTTTGCGCCAGGCCAACCCAGGGATAGGGATAGACGACCGGCGAGACAATCACCCAGTCGGTCCAAGCTTGCGAGACCATGGCATTCGATTGGACACGATTGAGAATGTCCTGCCGTTGCTGGGACGCTTGCTGCGTTTGATCGGGCGTTGTCGCGGTGGCCAGGGCCTGGTTGGCGGCGTCAAGTTCCTGCTGGAGCTGCTCGTTCTCCTGTTGCAACACCGCCAGCTGTACCCGCGCGGCTTCGTTCTCCCGGAGTGCGGCGATCGCCTGGCCGACTTCTTCTGTGTCAATCTGGGCGACGAGGTCAACGTTGACGACGATGGCATCGCCGTCGATGGTGGTATTGCTGTGCTGGTCCAGCACGAGGACTAAGCCGGCGCTGTAGGTCCGGATCTCATCCTTCGTCACATCCATGCCGTCCACAACCGTGATGCTTTCAAGGTAGGTCGCTACCTGTTCGAGCGCATTCCGTTTGGCCGATTCCGTCGCCATTCGAATTGCGTCCTCGCGGGTGTCGCGGTCGCCCATCCGATACTCGCCTTGAGCGGTCACGACACGGACTTCCGCTTCCGCAAGGGATGGGATCTGGAGCAAGGCGGCGACAAGGAGCAGCGCGAAGGCGAGCCCGCGATGACGATAGGGAGATGTGCGAGGGCGTGCCTGTTGTCCTGGCCGACTCATCATGGCCTCTATCCTTTCCGAGAGGACCGACGCAACTGGACTCCGCTGGGTGGTTGCAATTCCGGCGGACTAGGCCCGTTCAGCATAACACCGGGAAACTCGTTCCACCAGGCGGTTTGGGCCTCCCGACACTGTCTTGCCTTCCAGAAAATTCGCGTGCTAAGGTGCTCTTCCCCTGGTGGGTGAAAGGAACAACTCACATCCATGAAAAATCGTCTGCTCCGTTGGGTGTTAAATATTACTGTCGGTCTGTCAGTGTTGGGCCTTGAATTGCTTGCGGTACCGGCTGGCGCCGTCCCATCTTCGGCGCCCAAGGCGGCGGAGTCTTCACAGGGATCTTCCGAGTATGTGATTTTGTTTGTTCTCGAGGGGTTTGGCCAGGATTCTCTCAAGGGCGGGACCATGCCGGTCCTCAGCAAACTCGTTAAGGATGGGGCAGCTACCTGGTCTGCGACCGGCGTCAATCCAGCCCTGCGATTGCCGACGATGGCCTCGCTGGTGACGGGGATGCCGGTTGAAAAACATGGCATTACCTGGAATGCTTTTGAATTCAGCCGCGGGTATTCCCGTTCGCCCAGCATGTTCGACTATCTGGATTTGAGCGGCGGCCGCGACAGCGCGATCTTCTACATGGACGAATCGCTCTATCAATTGGCGCGGCCCGAGGTCTATACGGACTATCAATTATGCGGCGCCTTGCGTCCCGAGTGCCGGTCCGAGAAAATCGTGTCCTATATCCGGCAGTATTTCCAAAAAGCCACCAGCGGCCATGGCTATGGCCATGCGATTCTTGCCCTGCCCCACCTGTTAGTGGTTCATCTTCCTGAGGCGGGCCGGGCTGGCGTCGCGCATGGGTGGAATTCCAAGGAGTATCGCCAGGCCTTGCAGGCGGTGGATGCGGCAATGAAGTCCGTGCTGGACATGTTCAAAGAGCATGGGCTCTCAAACCGCACGACCGTTCTGGTCACGGCGCTTAGTAGCCCCGGTACGGATTTAAGCGGTGAAGAGGCGACCACGGCCGGCACGCCGATGGTGCCGTGGATTGCCTCCGGTGTGGGGATCAAGCATGGGCAGGTGATTCATCAGCCGGTCTCGATCATCGATACGGGTGCGACCGTCATGCGCATCCTGGGGCTTGAGACCCATACAGAGTGGGAAAGCAAAGCGGTTGAAGAAATTTTCCAGGCGGCGGCGGTCGCTCCGGCGGCAGTCTCGTCCAAGAAACAATAGGGCGATCATGAAGAAGCAATCGTTTCAACAATGGCTTGGAACGCGCGCCTGCGCGGCAATAGTGGGGGTGATGGTCTCCGCTTGGCCTCTTCTCGGGCTGGCCGGTCCGCCGCCGGCTCATCTCAAGGAGCATCCCATTACAATCGACGCGACGCGGTTGGTGCCGGCCTCGTGGTGGCACGTTCCTGGCGTGACCCCCTCGATCTATCACTCCGATCCGGATTCGCTGGATGCGCCGAAGACGTCCGAACGGCGGGAATTGCAGCTCAAGCCGGGCAAATACAAATTCGTCGCCTTCACATTCGACTTCCCTTTTACCGTGAATCTTTCCGGGGCGGTGGAGTTTTCGAAAGCGCTGGATCAATGTGTCGAGGGACGCGGAACCCAGACGCTGGTGATCAAGTGCAAGCGGACCTATCCCCATGGGGGGCAACGGGATCAGTATTACGAACAGAAGCCATAACGACTATGACGCACACACTAGAAGATTTGTTGGAAGCGCTTGAAGATGTCGACGATGCGACGCGGGAAGAGGCGGCGAAAGCTCTGGCCGAGCTTGCCGATCCCAAGACCATCGATCCCCTGGTGAGTGCCTGCGGCGACGATTTCTGGTCCGTGCGGGCCTATGCCGGGTGCGCCGTGGCGAAGATCGGCGGGCCGAAGGCGCTGGAAGCGCTCATCGGATTGTTCAACGACGCCATCATGGAAGTGCGCAATCAGGCGGTCGAGGCGACCGCGAAGATGGGGCCGGTGGCGGTCGAGCGCATGATCGCGGCGTTGAAAGACGAGCGGTGGCGGGTTCGCGAGCATGCGGCGAAAACCTGCGGGGAAATTCGCGACCCAGCGGCGGTCGATGCGCTGGTGGCGGTCTGCCGCGATCGTGACGGCGCGGTGAAGAGCGCCGCCGCCGAAGCGCTGGGGAAAATCGGCGATGCGAAGGCCGTTCCGGCGTTGATCAAGCTGTTCCGGGACTCCTCGAAGATCGTGCGTGAAACCGCGGGAACCGCGCTCATCTCTATCGGCCAGCCGTCGGTCAATCCGCTGGTCGAGGCGCTGAAAGACAAAGATTTCGTGGTGCGCTGCCATGCGGCTCGTGCGCTGGGCGGCATGACTACCGACTATCAAATCGGCCGGACCTGGGTGCGCGACGCCCACGTTGTCGATGCGTTGATCGTCGCCTTAAAAGATCCGGATCGCGCCGTGCGCGAAGACGCCACAATCGCCCTGGGGATGATCGGCGACTCGCGGGCGATTGACGCGCTGCTGGAAGCCATGAAAGACGGGGTCGTCAAGCGTCACGCGATTGCCTCGCTTGGCATGATCGGCGATCCGCGAGCGCTGCCGGCTGTCTTGGATGCCTTGAAAGGCAAGGGTATTAAGCAGGAGGGGTCTCCGACGCCTGGTTGTATCGTGAGCGAAGATGCCTTCATTAAGGAAGCGGCTGCCACGGCTCTCGGGCAGTTTCGCGATCCTTCGGTCATTCCCGACCTCATCATGCTGTTGAAAGACGGTGTGTTGCGTGAGAAGGCCGCTCAAGCCCTCACCGTCATCGGTGACACGGCGATTGAGCCATTGATTGCGTTTCTCTACGATCCCAAGGCTTCCGAGGTGGAGGCTGAAGGCGAACGCGTGCTGTCGTATGCCTCTGTGCGGTTGACAGCTAAAGACGCGCTCCGGCTCATCGTTCTCGAGACCTTGGACCAGCTCGGCTGGTCTCCTCCCGCCGAAGAGGTTCACATCAGCTCCAGCAAGGCGGACAATCTCCGGGTGGATCGGCCGTTGGGCGATACCGGACGGTTCGGGCCGTCGGGTGACGTGGCCAAGTCCAGTTAACGTTTCAGGAGCGGTCATCGTCCGTTCTCTATCCCGCCAGTACGGTCCATGCTCCGTTGACCCTGTAAAAAACCGTGTGCTAGGGTTGTCGGCTCGATTCAGGAGGTCCACAGCGTGGAGGATCCCGTGGCAGAGCAGATTGCAGCCCTCAAGGACGAGGATTGGGCTGTTCGAGAGGACGCGGCCGGCCTGCTCGGGACCTTCAAAGATCCGCGCGCGGTGCAACCGCTGGTCTCGATTCTTCGCGACCGTGATCGGGCGGTGCGGGAAGCCGCGATTGGGGCGCTGACGTCGATCGGCGCGCCGTCGGTCGAGGCGTTGGGCGCCTGCCTTGCCGACCGTGAGTTATCCGTTCAAGAAGCGGCCGCCGGGATTCTTGCCTCTATTGCGGATGAGCGTGTGTATGGCCCGCTGGCGACCGCGCTGCGGAGTCCAGATTGGATCGTGCGCATGCATGCGGCGAAGGGATTGGGCCGCGTGAAAAATACGGCGGCAGTCGAGCCGCTGATTCCGCTCTTGCAGGACAAAGTGAAAGCCGTCAGAGAGGAAGTGGCGACGGCTCTGGCCGCGATCGGGGAAGCGGCGATTCCTTCGTTGCTGGAAGCCCTGCGGCACAGCGAGTGGCTGGTCCGGCTCCATGCGGTGGAGTCGCTGGGGAAAACGAAATCGCCGCGCGCGGTCGAGCCGCTTCTCGCGCTGTTGTTCAATGACCAGGACTCTGCCGTTCGCGAAGATATTGTGAAGGCGCTGGGCGATATCGGCGATCCACAGGCGGTCGAGTTTTTGTTTACGGCAATGCGCGAGCCTGGGTTGCGCACGTTAGCAGTGGAAGCGCTGGGGCGCATCGGCGACCGTCGAGCGGTGCCGGTGTTGATAGAAGTGGTCGAAGGCACCTGTCCACCCAATGCGCCGCGCGCGGTTGCCGGGTGCGGCGACCAGTGGAATGAAGAAGTCATTACTCAGGCAGCGGCGGCGAGAGCGTTGGGCCTGATCGGCGATGATGCCGCTGTGCCTGCGTTGGTTGCGGCCTTAGAGCCGACCTTTACGAGAACTGAGGCTGCGGCGGCGTTGGCAAAGTTCGGCGCGAAAGTGGTGCCGTTCCTTATTCCGCTGCTGACTGGCCATCCGGACGCCAATATGCGCTACCACGTAAAGGAAACGTTGGCGTTGGCTGGATGGCGAGCTGGGCGGGTCTAGGAGAGGATGCTGAAAAAGTCCGCCAGCGGCGTTCTCGCGTCGCGCCGAGACTCAACGTACTAAGAAGTACGCCTCGTCTCGTTGCTTGCTGCGGCCTTGCCGGACGGTCTTTTTGAGCATCCTCGTCGTGCAAATAGAGCGCATCAGTATTCATGGTGTATCCAGGGTTTCGATTGAAAGTATAAATGTCCAAAGAAACGATTGAAACGCTGGTCTCGGAGCTGGTCCACGAAGAGGACTGGCGGCGCATGCGGGCAACGGCGGCTTGTGTCGCCGGCGGACCTCGTGCCGTGCAGGCGCTCGTTGAGGCCCTTCGCATCGGGACGCCCGAGCTGAAAAAAGAAGTCGCGGCCATGTTGTCGCGCATCAAAGACCCTCAGGCCGGGGTGGCGTTGGTCGGTTTGCTGGAAGACGCCGATGAGGCGGTGCGAAAGTCGGGCGCCCATGCGCTGGAGCAGATGGCCGGCGTGCTCGATACGGAGACGGCGAGGGCCTTGGTGGCGCTGCTTCCCAAGTATCAGGAGGGCAGCGAAGCACGGCAGCTGATGACGCATCTGGTTGGAGCGATTCCGACCGCGGTGATTCCGCTGTGCGACATGCTGAAGCACCCGGACTCGGAGGCGCAGGTGACCGCTGCGCTGATGCTCGATCAACTCCTGGATCCCCGCTCCATCGATGCGTTCATCGATGCGATGGGGCAGCCGGCGGTTCGGGATATTGCGGTCGGCACCTTGAAAAAGCTGAGCGCGATCCGCGAGCGGATCGATGAGACGTTCAACGCCCTTCGGGATGTGGAAGGCGCGAGCGAGCGCGAAGAAGCCCGCATGTCGACGGTGATCTATCTCCTGGGCATCGGCCGGCCGAGCGTCGAGATTTTGATCGAATATCTGGAGGACGACGATTGGCTGGTGCGGGAAGCCGCGGCCGATTTACTGGGGAAGATTGCGGATGTGCGGGCGGTCGAACCGTTGATGCGGCGGCTGGAGCGCGACAAGGATACCGGGGTGAAGGAGCTGGCGATCAAGGCGCTGGGCTTGATCGGCGATGCCCGCCCGACGCAACTCTATCTGGAATCGATCCCGATCAGGCCGCTCCGGGTGTATGCCATGGAGGCGCTGGCCAAGATCAAGGATGTGGAAGTCTTGCGGCCGCACAAAGAGCTCTTCGACCGGTTGAGGACGGATCGCGATGGACTGGTGGCGTATAATGCGGGGCTGATCGCCGATAAACTCGAAGCCTTAGGCGGAACCGATATGACAGGCCAGGAAGGAAACCACGAGGATGAGTAACGAGACAGAGTCCGATCGGATCGATCTCCTCATTTCGGCGTTGCGCGACGAGAATGAAGCCTTGCGCGATCATGCCATGGCGAGCCTTGGGCAAATGGGGCCGGATGCGGTGCCGCGCTTGATCGGTTTGATGGCCGATGAAGATGTGGTGATTCGCGAGGCAGCGACAACGGCGGTGGTTCGGATTGGCCCTTCTGTGATCGACGCGTTGCTGGAGGCGCTGTCGGACGATGAATGGGCGATTCGCGAACAGGCCGCATCCGGACTAGGGAAGCTCAAAGATCCGCGCGCGGTGGAGCCGCTGGTGAAGGCGCTCAAAGATAAAGATGGGGCGGTGCGGACGGCGGCGGTGTGGGCGCTGGAGCGCATCGGCGATGCGCGCGCGGTTCCCGGGCTGGTCGAGGTGCTAGGCGACAACCAGCTGCGGGAAGATGTCGCCCGTGTCTTGAAGAAAATCGGCGATGCGCGGGCGGTGGATGCGTTGATCGATGGGCTCTTGGGCAATAACTGGATGGTGCGGCGCCACGCAGCCGAGGCTTTGGGGAGAATCGGGGATCGTCGCGGGATTGGTCCGTTGATCGAATCGTTGCAGGACGAAGATTGGCTGGTCAGGCGGAACGCGGCGGAATCGCTGGCGCGGCTTGGGGCAAAGGAGGCGATTCAACCGCTCTTGCCTCTGCTGGAAGATGAAAATACGATGGTGCAGGAAACCGTCGAAGGCGTGCTTGCGAGCTTGGGTTGGACGGCGACACAGTAACAGCTCATCTAATTTTTTAGAGAAGAAGGACATATGTTATGGCTGACGAAGCACCGGTAAAATTGATTCAGATCGGTCCGAAGGGCGGGGAGAAAAAAGACGGATTCAACCTTGTCACGGAGCGGGTGGTTGCCATCAACCTCGACGCAAAACAGCTCGAAGTCGAGTTGCTAGCGTACGACGGCAAGACGGTGGTCCTCGATGTGGCCGAAGAAGCTCTCGAGGATCTCAAGAAGCTCAAAGTCGGCGACGGCGCGACCATCCGGGTTGTTGAAGAGGGTGGAAAGCGGGTTGCCAAGAATTTCAGGATTCGCTCAAAAGATCCGAACGCGGCCAAAGCCGATGCGATGTTGCTGGATCTCAAGGATCCGCACTGGCTCAACCGGAAGTATGCGGCGGAAGTATTGGGCGAGCTCAAGGATAGCCGCGCGGTGACGCCATTGGTGGAGGCCTTGGTGGATGAAGTCGGCGATGTGCGGCAGCGTGCCTACGATTCGCTGATCAAGCTTGGTGGGATTTCTGTTTCCTCCTTGGTGCCGCTGCTGGTGTCCGAAGAGGATGAAATCCGGCAATCGGCCACGGAGATTATTCGGAAGATCGGCAAGCCGGCCGTGGAGCCGCTGGCAACGGCGCTGACGGATGCCGACGACCGATTGAAAACCAGGATCATGAAGGTGCTGGATCGGATGGGCTATAAGCCGAAGGCCAAGCAGGAGACCGGTGTCGAATTGCCCCGCCTGACTTAAGCCGCCGCCGGCCGCGGCCTAGGCAGGCCGCGGTTCTCTGGTGGGGCGGCCGACCGATATGTGGCGGAAGCCATGTCCCGTCACGCGGTCGGAGTCGTAGACGTTGCGCAAATCGAGCAGCAGCCGTTGCCGCATTGATTGTTTGAGCCGGCTGAAATCCAGATTCCTGAACTGGTTCCACTCGGTCATGATGATGAGTCCGTCGGCATTTTCCGCTACATCGTAGGTGTCTTTGCAGGGAATCATTCCGGGGATGAGCTTCGTGGCTTCTTCCATCGACACGGGATCGTAGGCCTGTACGGTGGCGCCTTCCTTCATGAGTTCTTTCAGGATCGTCAGAGACGGAGCCTCCCGCATATCGTTCGTATTCGGCTTGAACGACAGGCCGAGCACCCCGAGGGTTTTCCCAGCGAGCCCGCCGCAGGCCTCGCGTATTTTCGCGACCATTCGGAGGTGCTGCTCGTAGTTCACTTTGGCGGCAGCGCCCGCAATTTGGAATGGGTAGCCCACGCGCTCGCCTGTCTGGACCAGTGCGGCGAGGTCTTTCGGGAAACAGGACCCTCCGAATCCCGGCCCTGCGTGGAGAAACTTGCTGCCGATTCGATGGTCGAGCCCCATGCCCTTAGACACTAGCTGCACGTCCGCACCGACGCGTTCACAGACCGTGGCCATCTCGTTGATGAATGAAATTTTGACGGCGAGGAAGGCATTCGATGCGTACTTGATCATTTCTGCTGTGGGAACATCGGTGACGACAAAGGGCGTCTCAAGCAGGTAGAGCGGTCGATAGAGATCTTTCATGATGGCGGCGGCTTGATCGCTATCGGCGCCGAGCACCACGCGGTTTGGACGCATGAAGTCTTCAATCGCGGATCCTTCCCGCAAAAACTCAGGGTTGGAGACGATGTCGAAGTTAATCGGTTTTGCCTGATGTTTTCGGATGACTTCCCGGAGCCGCTCGCCGGTCCCGACCGGGACGGTCGATTTGGTGACGATCACTTTATAGCCGGTCATGTGCGTGGCGATGCCGCGGCCGACTTCTTCCACAAACGACAGGTCGGCGGATCCATCGCTCTTCGGAGGGGTGCCCACGGCAATGAAGATGACCAGAGCCTTATCGACGGCCTTCACAACATCCGTTGTGAAGCTCAGCCGGCCTTCTTTGATTCCTTTAGCGACTAATTCAGTGATGCCTGGTTCGAAAAATGGGACCTCTCCATTTTCCAGTTTCTCAACCCGACGGGCGTCGTTATCCATACAGGTGACGTTGACACCGAACTCCGCAAAACAGGCCCCCGTGACAAGACCGACGTAACCGGTTCCAATGACGCTGATATGCATGGGATTAGTTCTCCTTAGGTAGCTGAGGCATTGATGGGGCAAAGTATAACAATGGATCAAACGGTGGGCAATGAAATGGCTAAAAAATAGGCTGCTTCATATTTCAGGGAGGCTGTACGGCGTTGACTCTTGGAAAATTGGTTGAGTAGAATCCGACACTGTCCGCAAGAGCGATCGATGGAGCACTGTTGCCGTGACCCCCATAGGGATGCAGCGTCCGTTGGCGGTTATGATGCAGTCGGCAGCGCAGACGATTTCCCCGGATGCGACGGTCTGCGATGCGGCGCGGCAAATGCGCGCGGAAAAAATTGGGGCGCTCCTAGTTCGAGAAGGCGCTTGCTACCTTGGAATTATCAGTGAAGCGGACCTGGTTCGAAAGGTGTTGGCAGACTCCCTGGGTCCTGCGCACACCCCCGTGCGGTCAGTTATGAGCGCCCCGCTGATCACGATCGACGTGACTGCGTCGGCTCATGATGCCAGCGACCTCATGGCGCAAGCTGGCATTCGTCATTTGGTGGTGGTGGAAGGTGGAGAAGTGGCGGGAATACTTTCCGTAAGAGATCTGTTGCGGTATTTCAAGAATTGGGGACATCAATGACCCTCACGGTTTCTTGCCTCCTTTTGTCTTGGACGATACCTGCGTTGCCTTTCCCATGACCGCTGAAGGGACTCCTCCCATCTCACGTGCATTCCTGCTGTCGACCGCGCTGATTACTGGAGCGGTCGTCATGGCGCTCGAAATTCTCGGCAGCCGCTTGCTGGCTCCAGTCTTCGGGAATTCCTTGTTCGTCTGGGGCGCGTTGATCGGGGTGATTCTTGCCGCGATGAGCAGCGGGTATGCGTTTGGCGGATGGGCATCTGATCGATACGCAGGAGGGAGCGTGCTCGCGGGGTTGCTGCTCTTTTCAGGATCCTGGACATTCCTCGTGGCCTGGGCCAGTCAGCCGGTCCTGTTTCAGGTAGATGCCTGGATACAGGATCCACGGTGGGGCCCTTGCCTTGCGGCTACGATTCTTTTGGCCCCGCCTGCGTTCGGATTGAGTGGTGTGTTGCCGGCGATGTTGCGCTTGGCCGTCTCTGACATGGGGCACTTGGGCCGTCACACGGGCCGTATGATCGCCTTGTCCACCGTAGGAAGTTTGATTGGGACATGGGGAACGGCGTTTTTTCTGCTCTCGTGGATCGGGAGCCAGGCGCTGGTGGCCTGGCTGGGCACGATTCAAGTCCTCCTTGGAATGTTGTGGCTTTGGCGAGGGGCAAACGTCAGATCTGTCGGAAAACTACTGTGCCTAGTATCTAGCGGTCTGTTCGTCTGGCTGGCGCTTCATCCCATACAGAAACTGAACCCACCGGTTCATCAAGAGGATAGCCCCTATCAGCAAGTGCGGGTGCGGGACGACCAATTGTTTCGCTACCTCGTGCTGGATCGTACATTTCATGCGGTCATGTGGAAGTCCGATCCACTTCCGTTGTTTCTCCCATACAGTCAGCTGATGGTGGCGTCGTTGGCGCTGGTGGATCAGCCGCGCCGCGGGTTGATTCTGGGGCATGGCGGCGGTTCGCTGGCCAAGTGGCTCGCGCACTACTGGCCCGACCTGGAAATGGATATCATCGAGTTCGATCCGGTGGTCGTGCGGATGGCGGAGGACTTTTTTGAGTATCGTCCTCCAGCCAATCACCACGTGCGTGTCAAAGATGGGCGGGCGTTCCTGAATACGACTGACCATCTCTACGATGTGATTTGGATCGATGCCTTTGCCCGGCACATGATTCCCTTTCATCTGACCACCAAGGAATTTTATTCAGCGGTGCGCGCGCATCTGAATCCGGGCGGGGTGGTGGCGGTGAATTTGGCGTCATCCGGAGAAGAGATCGATAATGCACGAGCGGCGGCGGTGGTGCAGACGATGCGAGGCGAATTCCCAGTCATTGAAACGTTTGCGGTCAAAGGACCCTGGAAGAGCGAGCAAACGAAAGCGGCAAACTTGATTTTTTTCGCTGGCACTCCGGTCGTGCAGCGCGGCCAGGATGCGTTTATGGCAAAAGTGACGGAGATGGCCATGAACCAGCGGCTACCAGGGGAAGCGATTGCCTTGCTCAATACGCACCGAAACGATCCATGGCCGAAAGGACTTGAGCTGACCGATGATTTTGCTCCCTACGATGTCCTGGTAGGAAAAGATATTGCTGATGGGCGTTAGGCCGAACGATGCAATCTAACAGATTGAATTTGCTGATCCATATTATACGGGGTCACTATATTTTTAAGAGAGTGAGTGTTCGAAATAGCTTCTCGAGAGAAGCAGCTTGCTTCCATTTTAGGCCCTGTGCTATAAGTTTCGCCTCGTGATGTAGCACATGTTGGCATAGGGTGTATGTGTGAGTGTCGGACGGCATCGGATCAGTCAAGGCTACCAGAGCTTGGCGGAAGTTATTTACCAACCTAATCACATCTCTTCTTCTTTTTAAGGAGGTAGGTCATGGGCAAGACGATGTTATCGGTCCTCTTTGGCCTCGGGTTGAGCGTCGCTGGAGCCTCGGCTGCATTTGCACTTCAAGCCGGCGGCGTTGAGATCGGCGATCTCGAAACGGGATCGGTCGTAGGCCAGCCATTCAAGGAACTTGAAGTGGATGCCTCGTTCTATTCCATCGAACTCGGCAATATGAAGGTCTGGTATCCGCCGACGACGGTTATTGACTTTAAAAATCGCGCTGGCGCGCCGGTGCTGTTGAAGGTGACGAATAATTCGACCGCAGAGCATGGGTTTCAGCTCACGGCTGCGGTGAACCAGTCTGGTCCCTGGACCTTGAACACCACGTTGGTGGTCAAGCCTGGAGAGACCAAGTACATCGGTGTGCCGACCAGCGATCTCTTCTACGCAGCGGGTAACGTTCTGACCTATCGCTGCCATCTCCATCCGGCGCATGTCGGTGGTAAGTTGGTGATGCTGAAGTAGTCGGAGCGACGTCTTCGATATTACGGAACGGCCCCCGCGGATGTTTCTGCGGGGGCCGTTCTGTTTTCGTAATAAGATTCCATATTGCGCGTTAGGCTTCTTCTCGCTGGCAGTCCGCATCGTCTCCAAGTGGAATGTGCTGAGCCGCGGTCAATTTCCCTTCCTTAATAAGTAATAAATACCTGTTTTCAATCGGAGCAGGCAGCTGCTTTTCAAGCACTGTTGTGCGGACGTCTACGATCATTTCATCGCCATCCCACGTGGTGCCATTCACGATCCAAACATGGCTGGTGGCGTTTGGGAAATGACCGATAATGAAATTCTCAATGATTGTCCCGAGCTCGCTGGTGTTGGCACGGCTGAAGTCAGGGACGAAGAGTGTGAGGACTAAAATGCTTAACATACAGAGTTGGCGCATGACAGCACCTCCAAGGTGGGAGTGAGAGAGCTCAGCGGCCCATAGTCGTGGAGTTAGCTCACGGCCGCGACTATTACTCTACGCTTGGAATGGTCACAATTCCAGTTATGTACAGAGAGTGCCGAGGTGGCGGTGAATCGAGGCATGGCTCGATGAAGTAAAAAGGCCTCGTCGCTGCAACAGCGACGAGGCCTTTCAATCAGTTGGCCTGCAAGCAGTGCGCGATTAGTTCCGGACGCCGCTCCAGATCTTGCTCTCGTCGATGGCCTTGTCAGGGTTCAACGCTTTGGCCTTTTCCATCAAGACTTCCGTGGTCTCAGGATAAATTGGATCGGAGATGCAGCAATTGTCGACCGGGCAGACGGCCGCGCACTGCGGTTCATCGAAGTGTCCGACGCATTCCGTGCAGCGGTCATGGGTGATGATATAGATATTGTCGCCCACACCCTGACCGTCGCCTACGTGATGGCCCTTGCCCTCAGCATCGCTCCGGGTTTCGAAAATCGCCTCGTTGGGACATTCAGGCAGGCAAGCCCCACAGGAAATGCATTCGTCGGTAATCAGCAGTGCCATGACCCACGCCTCCTTCTTACTTCTGAGACAACAAACAATATTGACAAGATCGCGCCGCCCCGACCATAGTGCGTGCGCGGTGTGGGAGCCATTCTATTCTGTGATTCTTTTCTAAGTCAACAGAACGGCTTCCGGTCAGAAGGCCTAGAATTCACGGGAATATGGCCCATGCGACCCAGCCTGGTGCGTGAATATTTCTTGATCTGAACGGCGAAGAGCAGGAGCGTGATGCAGACTCAGGGGAGCGACCGCGAGCAGAAGAAAAAGCGGATCATCATGATGATCCTGCTGGCAATCCTCTTAATGAGCGTGTCCATGTTTATGGTGCCGCAGAAGGATACCGACGTCATTGTGGTGACCTTTCCGCATGGCGAAACGATTGAAGCGGAAGTCGCGGAGACGCCTGAAAAGCTGTTGTTCGGACTGGCGTTTCGCGATCAGTTGCCGCCGAATACGGGGATGCTTTATATTTTTGAATCCAACGGACTTCATCGGGTTCGGACCAAGGAGTTTCGGTTTCCGGTGGATATGATCTGGGTGGATGAGAGTCATCATGTGGTTCATACCGTTGAGGGAGCGAGCCCCTGCGCAAAGGATCCCTGTCCGTTCTTCGGTCCACCGCCGGAGCCGGCGCGCTATGTGCTGCAAACGGAACCTGGGCTAATTCGTCGGCTTGGGGTTGCGAATGGCGACGAATTGAAGTATTTCCTTCGGATGTAGCGGTATTGCGTGATCTGTGCGGGCAGCGTTGGGAAGATCGTAGGAGGCGGGCATGGAGGAGTTTCAACGAGTCGCTGCCTTGAGCGAGATCGCTCCTGGGCAATCGAAAGTCGTCACGGTCAATGACAAGGCCATTGCCTTGTTTAATGTCGACGGCACGTTCTACGCGATTCACAATCTCTGTCCGCATGAAGGTGGACCGCTCAATGAAGGGCGGCTGAAAGGCTATGTGGTGGCCTGTCCCTGGCACGACTTGGCGTTCGATATTCGAAGCGGGCAGGGAACGGATGGCGGCGGCTATTGCATCGGGAGCTATGAAGTTCGCGTAGACCACGCCGATATTCTCATCGGTCCTCGTCGAAGGGCGTAGGCGCTGAGTCGAGTGAGTAGCAGGGCCATCATAGGTTATGGAGCTGATGGGCGGTTATGGCTAACATCGGACAAAATATGATGGGGCAATCGGAAGACCAGGGGAGTCGATTGATCGATACCGCCATCGGGCGAGTTTTTACCGTGCATCTGTGGGAGGATCGCACCAGAGGAGAGCAGTGGGTGCCGAGTTACAACACGCAGGCGCTGGCTCTGGTAGACGATCGGTTTCTCCGCGTCGCTAGTAATAACGCGGTCGAGAATGGCCAGCGCATATTCGAGTTTCAGGGGATGCTGCCTGGGACCCATGAATTATTATTCGAAAAGCGCATGGGGTGGAAATTCACATCTGAAGATCGCCGAATATTTCGGATCCAAGTCTCGCCAGCCGGGAAAGGCTGACCGCTGTGCCGGATCTTGCGTTTATCAACGGGCGATTCCTTCCCTGGCATGAGGCCACGGTCTCAATTGAAGATCGTGGGTTTCAGTTTGGCGATGGTGTTTACGAAGTCATCAGGACCTATCATGGCCGTCCCTTCGAACTCGGCGCGCACCTCAACCGGCTTGATCGTAGCGCCAGGGAACTGAGCCTCATTCAACCGTATACCAGGGCCCAGTGGACGGAGTGGATTCAGCAGGGAGTCCGCGACGCTGGATACGCTGAAGCCAAGATCTATATTCAGATCACTCGCGGGGTGGCGGCGAGGGATCATGCGTTTCCGCCCAATGTGGCTCCGACGGTGGTGATGACGATTCGTGAACTAGCGCCTTTCCCGATAAAGACGAGGGAAGCAGGGGTCATTGCCAAGACCTGTGAGGATTTGCGTTGGGGGCGTTGCGATATCAAGAGTGTGAATTTGTTGGCCAATGTATTGGCTCGTGAAGAGGCGAAGCGGGCCGGTGTATTTGAAGCGATTTTGGTGAAAGACGGGTTGGTCACGGAAGGGTCGGTCAGCAACGTGATGGCTGTTCAGGCAGGAACTGTGGTGACGGCTCCGGAAGGTCCGCGAATTCTCTCTGGTGTGACCCGCACGGTGGTGCTGGATTTGGCAAAGGCGGCAGGAATTCCAGTGCGCGAAGAGTTTCTTTCGGTGGAATCGCTGTATACGGCCGATGAAGTGCTTCTTACCGGAACAACCGTAGAAGTCCTCTCTGTGGTTCAGGTCGATGGACGAAGGATTGGAATCGGGCACCCCGGACCAGTTGCCAAGGTGCTGGCCTCTCGTTGGGCGACCTTGACAGGGTAGTGCCCTCTTGCTTTGACAGGGGGGCCATGTTAAGGTGCCGTCGCTGAAAGTGGGCTCATGCCCACTTTTTTGTTTGGGCAGATGTATCGCAGCGTTAAAGGATGCCGCGTTGAGTATTCCGGAGCATGGATCCCGGTCTTCCATTGATCGGATTCAGGAACTTCTCTCTCCGATTCTCTGGACGCTAGGATTGGAATTAGTGGACGTGGTGTGTGTCGGGCAAGGCTCCCGATCCGTTGTCCGAGTGCTGATCGACAAGCCCGGTGGTGTCACCGTGTCAGATTGTGAGCGGGCCCATTTGGCAGTAGGTCCGGCGCTGGATGTGGCTGATCCGTTTCCCCACGCCTATACGCTTGAAGTGTCTTCCCCCGGGATTGACCGCCCGTTCAAGCGGCTCCAAGACTATCAGCGCGCGGTCGGAAAGCGGGTGAGCGTCAAGCTGAAGCAGCCGCTTGACGGCCAATGGCGCATTATCGGAGAGTTAGTGCAGGTGGATGAGGATGCGATGGTTTTGACAGTCGCGTCGAAGCCTGCCGCGACCCACACGGTGAAATTGGATCGCCACACTGTCGCGGAAGCCCGGCTGGTAATAGAGATCTAGTCCGCGGCCGGGAGTGGCCGCAGTGCCGCACTGATCGAGCAGGAGCCTAACGTATGAACCGAGAATTAATCGCAGTCATCGATGAGATCGGCCGTCAGAAGGGCATCGATAAGTCCCGTGTCATCGGGGCCATCGAATCGGCCCTTCAAACCGCCGCGAAAAAGCGATTTGGGCAGGCCGAGAATATTCAAGTCGAGATCGACTCCAAGACCGGCGAGATCTCCGTGGTCTCGAAGAAGACCATCGTCGACCATGTGAGCAATCCGAAAGCGGAAATTTCCCTCCAGGAAGCACGCCAGCTCGATAGCGAAGCGGAAGTGGGCGATGAAATCGGTTCGCTCATTGAAATGGACGAACTTGGTCGTATCGCCGCGCAGACAGCGAAGCAGGTGATCTTCCAAAAAGTGCGCGAAGCCGAGTGGGAAGCGGTTCAGAAAGAATATTCGACCCGACAGGGCGACCTCGTCAATGGCATTATCCTCGGCATGGAGCGGCGGAATTATCTGGTGGATCTGGGTAAAACCGAGGCGGTTCTCCCGATTCAGGAGCAGATCCCTCGCGAGACCTATCGGCGCGGTGATCGGGTGAAGGCGATGTTGCTGGAAGTGCGCCGCACGCCGAAGGATGTTCAGGTGATTTTGACCAGAAGCCATCCGCAATTCGTCTCGAAGCTGTTTGAGCTAGAAGTCCCTGAGGTCATGGAAAAGATCGTGGAGATCAAGTCGATCGTCAGAGAGCCGGGAGATCGGACAAAGATTGCGGTCACCTCGCGCGAGAAGGCGGTGGATCCGGTCGGCGCCTGCGTCGGCATCAAGGGATCGCGCGTGCAGGCGGTCGTCCGAGAGCTGCGAGGAGAGAAAATCGACATCATCACCTGGACGCAGGATCCTCGTGTGTTCATCGCGGAGGCGCTGAATCCGGCCACGATTGAAAAAGTCGGCATCGACGACGAGAAAAAGTCCGCTTTGGTGGTGGTGGCCGATTCGCAGTTATCGCTAGCGATCGGAAAGAACGGGCAGAACGTGCGCTTGGCGGCCCGCTTGACCGGATGGAAGATCGACATCATCAGCGCGACGGAATACGAAAAAGAAAAGGTGGAGCGAGACAAGGAAATCAAGGCTGCGATGGCCGATGAGGCTGAAGCGCAGCGGTTGCAGGAAGAGGCCCGGCAAGCCGCCAGGGCTGAAGAAAACGAATCGAACTAGAATCGAGTTGAGCTAGTGTCTGCAATGCGCGTGTATGAATTAGCGAAGAAGCTGGGGATGGAGAACAAGGATCTCATCCCTGAACTCAAGAAGATGGGTGTGCCTGTCGCCTCTCACAGCAGTGCGCTCGATGACGACACGGTACAAAAGGCTCTGGATAAACTCAGCCCGAAGGCCAAAGGGGCCGTGAAGGCGAGTGGGAAGGCGTCAGGCGACGATGTGGTCGGGAAAGCACGCGACACTGAGATGAAGCACGATGGGGGGCACGGCGCGAAGGCATCCGCTTCCAAGGCCACGACGGTTGAAGAGCCGGCAAAAGCGGACAAGCGGCGCATTCTCATCAAGCGCAAGAAGGAAGATGAGCCTGTCGTTGAAGCAGATGCCTCTCCCTTGCCGCCGAGCGAGGTTGAGGCCCAGCCCATTGCGGCGGCAGCTGTCGCGCCTCCGGTGGTGAGTGAGCCCGCCGCGCCTCCACCTGCGCCTTTGCCGGAACTGCCTGAAATCGGAACGATTCTCGCGGAGCCGCCCGCTCCTCCTGTCGCGCCGATCGCTGCAAAGCCGGCGGCGGTGGTGCCGGGAGTTGCGATGACTCCGGAGGCGCTCGCCGCAAAAAAGAAGAGCTTAGCGCTGGAAGCGATCGAGGCAGAAGGACTCAAGGAAAAACTCAAAAAGGCGAAAAAGACCGGTCGGCCCAAGGAAGAGCCCGATGTGAAGCATCGTGAAGATGCGGCTAGGTGGCAGGATCTTCGTGCGATTCCGACCGTGCAGCGCCGAGACGATCGTTCTCGGCATCTTCATCATAGTGCGCCATCGGAAATCACCAAACCGCGCAGAAAGAGTGTCAAGATTACGGTAGGGACGACAGTCAAAGAATTTGCCGAGTTGATTGGGCAACGTCCGGCTGACATCGTTCGAAAGCTGATGGAGATGGGGCAGATGCTCACCTTCAATCAGCCGATGAATATGGATGCGGCGTCGATGATTGCCGATGAAGTCGGCGTTAAAATTGAAATCTCCGTCGAGAAAGCCGGCGATGAGTTGCTGGAAGCCGTGGTGCAGGCTGACGAGGGCGATGAGCGCTTGGAGTCCAGGCCGCCGGTCGTGACCATCATGGGGCATGTCGATCACGGAAAAACGTCTCTCCTCGATGCCATCAGACAAACGAAGGTGGCCGAAGGCGAAGCCGGCGGAATCACCCAGCATATTGGCGCCTACACGGTGCCGGTTCACGACAAGTTGGTCACGTTCCTGGATACACCGGGCCACGAAGCCTTTACCGCCATGCGGTCGCGTGGCGCGAAAGTCACGGACATCGTCATTCTTGTGGTGGCCGCCGACGATGGTGTGATGCCGCAAACCATCGAAGCGATTAACCATGCGAAAGCGGCTGGTGTGCCGTTGATCGTGGCGATGAATAAGATCGACAAGCCCGAGGCCAATCCAGACCGAGTGCGCAATGCGCTCTCCGAGTATGGACTGATTTCGGAAGCCTGGGGTGGCGACACGATTATGGTGGAAGTGTCGGCGAAGCAAAAGACGGGTCTCGACACGCTGCTTGAAATGATTTTGCTTCAGTCGGAAGTGTTGGAGTTGAAAGCCGACCCTCATCGCCAAGCCAAAGGAACGGTGGTGGAGGCCAAGCTTGAGCGGGGGCGCGGGCCTGTCGCAACCGTTCTCGTGCAGAGCGGCACGCTCAAAGTGGGCGATGTGTTTGTGGTCGGCACGTTCAGCGGCCGTGTCCGCGCATTGCTCAACGACCGGGGTGCCAAGACCCAGCAGGCAACGCCGTCGATTCCTGTCGAGGTGATCGGATTGCCAGGCGTGCCGTCAGCCGGCGATGTGTTCCAAGTGGTCTCCGATGAGCGGGTGGCGCGGGAAATCGCCGACGAGCGGGCTCAGAAACAGCGCATGGCGGATCTCGCGGGCCAAGCGAAAGTGTCGCTCGACGATCTCTTTGCCAGAATTAAGGAAGGGTCGGCGAAGGAACTGGCCATCGTCATCAAGGCCGACGTGCAAGGTTCATCGGAAGCGCTGGTAGCGGCGGTCGAAAAACTGCCGACCCCTGCGGTCAGAATCCGGGTCATTCACAACGGTGTCGGGGGAGTCACGGAGTCCGATGTGCTGCTGGCGGCCGCCTCGCGCGCAATTATTATCGGGTTCAATGTCCGTCCCGAACCGAAGGCCGCGTCTTTGGCTGAGCAGCAGGGCGTGGATGTTCGTTTGTACACGATTATTTATGAAGCGCTGTCCGATATTAAGGCCGCGATGGAAGGGTTGCTCGATCCCACGCTCAAAGAGCGGTCGTTGGGTCGGGCGGAAGTGCGCCAGGTCTTCACGATTCCCAAGGCCGGCGTCGTGGCCGGGTCCTATGTTGTCGAGGGAACGATTTCTCGCGCAGCCATGGGCGTGAGGCTTCTTCGGGACAACGTGGTGGTCTATGAGGGGCGGCTCGGGTCGTTGCGCCGTTTCAAGGATGACGTGCGTGAGGTGCAGCAAGGCTACGAGTGCGGAATCAGCATCGAAAACTTTAACGACATCAAGGCCGGCGACGTGATCGAGGCCTATACGATCGACAAGATCGCCGGGAAGCTCTAAGTCGCAGGGTCAGTGGGTGACGTGGCTGGGATGGTTGTGGGAGTCTGCACAGTCGAACTGTGGATTCCGGAGAGTCAGTCGCTCAAGGACAAGCGGCAGGTCTTGCATAGTGTGAAAGATCGCCTGCGCGGCAAGTTCAACCTCTCCATCGCCGAAGTAGACGGGCAAGATCTCTGGCAAAAAGCGGTGCTCGGGATGGCCTGTGTGGCGAATGACGGGAGCTATGTTGAACAGGTTCTAGAGCAGGCGCTCAACGTCATTAAGAGCGTGCCAACCATTGAACTTGTTCGTGTGCATCGGGAGCTGTTGTAGTCCGCATGCGGGTGACGTTGGGAAAAAGCCGTCAAGAGGAAGGGCGAGCGTGCGATAGGTGGGCGATGTCCAAAACGGCATATAAGCGATCAGATCGAGTGGCCGATCAGGTCCGCATGGAAGTGGCGGATATCTTGATGCGCAAGATCAAGGACCCGCGTGTGCGGACGGTCACGGTGACCGATGTCGAGCTGACGACGGATTTACGGATTGCCTATGTCTTCGTGACGACGATGGAGACCGAGCAGGCGGAACGCGATGTGTTTGCCGGATTGTCGAAGGCCAGCGGGTTTGTTCGCGCCGAGCTGGGACGGCGGCTGGCGCTCCGGTATTTGCCTGAGATCGTGTTCAAGCGAGATGAGACAGGGCCTCGTGGCGACCGAGTGATGAAATTGCTCGATGGATTACAACCGCATGAGACGGCACAAGATGCATCAGAGGCAACGTCCGGCCCGGTTGAGTTGATTATTCCCCCGATGAGAACCAAGTGATGGCGCCGGTGGTAGAGGGGCGGCGCAAGACGGGAGTGGGCGATGGCGTGCTCATCGTCAACAAAGAGGCCGGCTGGACGTCTCACGATGTTGTGGCGAAAGTGCGGGGCTTGTTGGGCGGGGCTAAGGTCGGCCATGCCGGCACGCTGGATCCCGCGGCGACGGGTGTCTTGCCGTTGTTGATCGGAAAAGCTACGCGCGTGGCGGAATATTTAGTGGGTTGGGATAAGGAATACCGCGCGGTCTTGCGACTGGGCGAAACAACGGATACGCAGGACGCGACCGGAACGGTGCTGCAGCGAGTCGAGACGGCTGGGGTGAGTGCCGAAATTCTTGACGGTGTGGTCGCCAGGTTTCGCGGGCCGCAAAAGCAAATGCCCCCGATGTACTCGGCGGTGAAGGTTGCTGGGCGGCCGTTGTATAAGTCGGCGCGTGCCGGAGAAACCGTTGAGCGGGCGGAGCGGGACATTATCGTTCATGAACTTGAAGTGACGGCCGTGAACGGCCGCGATATCGCCCTGCGTGTCGTCTGCTCGAAGGGAACGTATATTCGGACCTTGTGCGCCGATATGGGGCAGGCGTTGGGCGTCGGCGGACATCTGTTGTCACTCGAGCGTACGCGAGTCGGGTCGCTGGCGGTGGAGCAGGGACTGACCGTTGAGCAGATTGCGGCGCATGTGACGATCGGGTCGGTTGACTCTGTCCTCTTGAAGTTGGATGTAGTGTTATCGCAGTTACCGCAGGTGACGGTGACAGCAGAACAAGCCACTCGTGTATTGCACGGTGCGCCGATAGGGTGCTCGAGCGTGGATACGTTGCCAGCCGCGTCGTCTGTTTGTCTGAAGGATGAGCAGGGACGGCTCTTGGCGATTGGGACCTACGATGGGCAGGATAAAGGGTCGATCAAAATCGACAAAGTGTTAGTCGACGGTGAATCACTCAATTAAGAGGCAGAAGGAGTACGCGTCATGGCCTTGTTGAAGGAAGCAAAGACAGAGTTGATCAAGCAGTACCGCCAGCACGATACGGATTCGGGATCCCCCGAAGTTCAGATCGCGGTGCTGACCAATCGGATTACCTACTTGACCGAGCATTTCAAGACGCACAAGAAGGATCACCATTCACGACGCGGTCTTTTGCAGCTGGTTGGACGGCGGCGCCGGTTGCTCGACTATCTGCGTGGGGTCGATGAAGCGCGCTATCGGGCGGTCATCGAACGACTCGGGATTCGCAAGTAGTCGGCGGAGAGACGGACGCAAGCCGCTGTCGCACGGGATGTGCGACAGCGCAGAATGCATGTCGCACAGGTGAACACGGAGATACGCTCGTGCGCGAGCGTATCTCTGTGGGCATCTGTGGGACCAACCTGGAGGAAACCATAGATGGTACATGTTGTTGAATTGGAAATTGCCGGCCGCACCTTGCGGCTTGAAACCGGCCGGGTGGCCAAGCAGGCCGACGGCTCGATCTGGGCGACATACGGAGATTCCGTCGTCTTGGCGACGGCGGTGGCATCGCAGACCGCCAAGCCCGGCATCGACTTTCTGCCCCTTACCGTCGATTACATCGAAAAAGCCTATGCGGCGGGAAAGATTCCCGGAGGATATTTTAAGCGCGAAGGACGTCCGGCTGAAAAGGAAGTGCTGACCAGCCGCTTGATCGACCGGCCCCTGCGGCCGCTCTTCCCTGAAGGCTACTACTTTGAAACGCAGGTCATTGCCTCGGTGCTGTCGGCCGACAAGACGGGCTCGACGGATGTGATCGGGATTACGGCGGCCTCCGCGGCCTTGTCGATTTCGAATATTCCATTTCAAGGCCCGGTGGCCGGCGTCAAGATCGGTCGTGTGAACGGCCAGTTTGTGGTGAATCCCGATCTGGAGACGCTGGAGACCAGCGATCTTCATTTGGTAGTGGCGGGCACAGCCGACGCCATCATGATGGTTGAAGCGGGCGCCAATGAATTGCCCGAAGCCACGATGCTGGAAGCCTTGGCGCTGGCTCATGCCGAGATCAAGAAGATTGTCGCGAAGATTTCTGAGCTGGCCAAGTTAGTCGGCAGCAAGAAACGTGAAGTGAAAGTCGAAGCGATTGATCCGGCCCTGGCGGCCAAGGTGAAAGCGATGGTCGCGCAGCCGATTCGCGATGCGATCATGATTCCGAACAAGGCCGCGCGTCAGGAGCGGTTGGATCAAGTCATGGCCGAAGCGGTCGAGAAGCTCAAGAATCCCGACGTGCCTGCGACCGAGCGGCATGTCAAAATTGTTTTCCACGGATTGGAATACACCGAAGTCCGGAACATGATTCTTGAAAAGCGGTCACGGGCCGACGGGCGCGGTCCTGCGGATATCCGGCCGATCACATGCGAAGTCGGAGCCCTGCCACGGGCGCATGGTTCTGCTATCTTTACGCGCGGCGAAACCCAGAGCCTCGCGGTCGTGACGTTGGGGACGACGGATGATGAGCAGCGCATCGATGCGTTGGAGGGCGAGTATCACCGCACGTTCATGCTGCATTACAATTTCCCGCCTTTCAGTGTCGGCGAAGCCCGGCCGCTTCGCACGCCAGGCCGGCGTGAGGTTGGTCATGGCGCTCTGGCAGAACGGGCATTGAAACCGGTTATCCCAGGGAAAGACGTATTTCCGTATACGCTTCGCATCGTTTCTGAAATCTTGGAGTCCAACGGGTCTTCTTCGATGGCAACCGTCTGTGGCGGGACGCTGGCGATGCTAGATGCCGGTATCCCGATCAAGGAACCGGTGGCGGGTATCGCCATGGGGTTAATCAAGGAAGGCGACGGCGTTATCATCCTCTCCGATATTCTCGGCCTCGAAGATCACCTGGGCGATATGGATTTCAAAGTCTGCGGAACCAAGAACGGTGTCACGGCCTTGCAGATGGACATCAAGATCGGCGGGATCACGATGGCCTTGATGCAGCAGGCGCTGGAGCAAGCCCGGTCAGGACGACTCCATATCCTTGAGCGGATGGCCTCCGCGTTGACCACGCATCGCACGAATCTTTCTCCCTTTGCGCCGCGTATCTATACGCTTAAGGTCAAGCAGGACAAGATTCGCGACATCATCGGTCAGGGCGGGAAGACTATCCGCGCGATCCAGGCCGATTGTGGTGTGAAAATCAATATTGAAGACACCGGGGTTGTGACGATCGCGTCTTCCGACGAGGCTTCGTTGCAGAAGGCGAAGGATATGATTAGCCGGCTGACTGAAGAAGTCGAGGTCGGTAAGATCTATATGGGGACTGTCCGGAAGATCATGGATTTCGGCGCATTTGTCGAAGTATTGCCTGGCACCGACGGTCTCGTGCATATTTCTCAGCTGGCGCACCATCGAGTGAAGGCCGTGTCCGATGAGGTTGCGGAAGGCGATCAGATCATGGTGAAAGTGTTGGAGATCGACCGGCAGGGAAAGATCCGGCTGAGCCGGAAGGAAACCATGCCGGCTCCGGCAGGGGGCCCCTCGCAGGAACCAGCAGCCGAGTAACCCTCGTGTACCGCAAGCTTATTCTAGAGAACGGGGTCCGCTTGGTCAGCGAGCGGATCCCCACTCTCAAGTCAGTCACCGTCGGCATTTGGGTCAATGCCGGATCGCGTGACGAACAGCCGGCCCAAGCCGGATATTCCCACTTCATTGAGCACATGTTCTTCAAGGGCACGACCAGCCGGTCGGCCAGTGACATTTCGCGCGAGATCGATGCGCTGGGTGGCGAGATGAATGCCTTTACTACGCGCGAGACCACCACGTTTTATGTAAAAGTCCTCGACCAACACCTGCCGAAAGCGCTCGATCTGTTGTCCGACCTGCTTCATCGTTCAAAGTTCGGCGCGAAGGAAATCGAAAAAGAGAAGCAGGTGGTGCTGGAAGAAATCCGCATGGTGCAGGACGATCCAGAGGACCTCGTCCAGGAGCTTCACACCGGCCAAGTCATGGGACGCCATCCGCTGGGCCGCCCGATTCTTGGGCGCGCGGCGACAATCGGCGCCTTGCGACGCCAGGACCTTCTCGACTATATCGACGCGCGGTATCAGCCGCAGGAAATCGTCGTTGCCGTCGCGGGCAACTTCGATCAGCGCCAGCTTGAACGGACCATTGCGCGCGAGTTTGGCCGCCGTTGTCCCTCTGCGCCCCCTCCACATGTTCGTCGCGCGCCGGATCTTCATGGAGGCAGGGTGATGCAGCGAAAAAAGCTGGAGCAGGTGCATCTCTGCATCGGGATGAATGGCCTTGCCGCCGGTCATCCGGACCGGTATGCGGCGTATATTCTGAATAGTGTGCTAGGCGGGAGTGTGAGCTCGCGGTTGTTCCAAGAAGTCAGGGAAAAGCGCGGACTCGCCTACTCGATCTATTCCTTTCTCTCTGGCTATTCAGACGGCGGGACTATCACCGTGTACGCGGGAACGCGTCAGAAAGAAGTCGAGCGAGTGCTCGACGTCATTCGTCGCGAGATTCGCCGTATGGCCGCCAACGGCGTTACGCGGGATGAGTTGAAGCGAACGAAGGATCAAATGAAAGGTAGTCTGATGCTCAGTTTGGAGAGTTCGCATAGTCGGATGAACAAGTTGGCTAAGGACGAGATGATCAAGGGCAAACACACGACGCTTGACGACATGACGCGAGCCATTGACGCGGTGACCTTCAAGCAGATGGAGCGAGTCGCACAGGAACTTCTCGATGAAAACACGATGGCGATCACCGGGCTAGGGCCTCTGTCTACACGCCAACTTCAGCTCGCGAGATGAGAATTTTTTAATGGAGCCGTTTTGTTGACTGAGTAAATGGCTTTGAAATTAATGCATAATTTGTTGTTATTAATGTACTTTATCTGTGGATTAAAATTTTATTAGAGCCTCAAACATTTTCTTGACACTAATTGACCGTTTCAGTACGATTGCGCCGGTCTAGTGAGTCTCGAATCATTCGGTAGTAGTAGATGTATTCATCGCTTTCAAAGTGAACGTTCATTAGGTTGTGGATTTTATTTTTATGAAGGAGGGACTAGGTATGAAGAGGGTCTTAGTTCTAGCCGCCGTTGCAGTGTTCTCAGTGGCTGGCTTGCTATCGGCCGAATTTGCCGTAGCCGCCGATGCTCCAGCTGGAGGTGGCCCTGCCACCGATGTGGTCGGAGGAAAGGTCATGAAGGGCGAAGCTGCCAAGACGCTTCAGGGCCGCGTCTGGTCGCAGTGGGCCGATAATCCAGATAGCGAGTTGTTGTTCGGTATTATGTATTGGAATACGGGCGATCCTGCATCAGGGACTCCGGCTGGCCGGTCCTCAACCATGATGGACGTCAAGCCTCCGGATCCTTTGGTCACCTGCTGCGGCTGGGGCTTTGTCGGTGGCACCGATAAGAACAACGCCTATGCAGGCTGGTACCATGCCGCGACGACGGTTCGCTTGGCTGTGAAGGACAAGGCGTTGATGGATCAAATCATCAAGGCTGCACAGGAACTTGTGGCCATGGAAGTGACCTTGGACGGGCGAACCATTACCGGATTCAAGGTTCTCAAGTAATCGATTTCATCACGCTTTCATTCTTTCATGTTGTTGAAGGAGGATTCGATTATGAAGCTTCAGAAGCAAGGCGGGGCCGTGATGGCAGCTGTTGCCCTGGTAGTCGGCATGGCTTCCAGCGCGTTGGCCATCGAGGCATTTCAAGAGCGGTTCGAGTGGGGAGATCTCAGCAAGCCAACGACATTACAAGGTCGAGTGATCATTCTCGATCCCTACGACGAAGCAGTCTGGATTAATGTCGCCGTGTTCGGCGGGAACGCCGAGAGCGGCTTGTTCTGGCAGAAAGTTCACCCTGGCAAGAATCTCAAGTTTTATGCTGACAAGGGTGCCTGGGAAGAATTGAAGAAGATGGGTCGTTCGCATTCTGGACCGGCAGCGGCGAAGGAAGTGCCTCCTGGCAGTACGACTGACTTGGTTGAATTTGTCGTCACGGAGACCGAGCAGAACCATCGCGTGATTTCTTCTGTGAAGAAGCTTCCTGAGCACGCTGGCGCGCCAGGGAAGACTGTGAGTATGTCTGCTCTTCGGTTGAAGGAATGTTTAGGAAAGAATCAGAACACCGACGCTGGTTGTGCAGCAGCAATCCAGCAGTTGAATACGTCGCCGAAGTCTCCGGATGGAGCGAGTATTCCGATGCAGTACGATGTGATGATTCCTGGTGGTCAGACCTATGGTGGCCTGATCCCCTGGGAAGCGAAGTACGATTTGCCTGGCGGACACTGATTTCGTTTCAGGTTTCTGAAAAAAGGCGGTCGCTCCTTTCGGGGCGGCCGCTTTTTTTCTTTCTCGAAATGCTGAGATCAGCTAGTCCCGTTCCTCCGCCGCGACTCTCCGTAAGGTAGCGATATGAGCAAGTTAGCTCTCGCCATCTGATCGCCTTCACCATAGGCAATCCAGTATCAAGACAATTACTCTAGGATTTTAACGGCTCAGAGCGCGGCGTCTTTTGGCGAGGGAGTCACTTTTCGTTGAAGGTCCGCAAGGCGGTTGAGAGCGTCCAGCGGTGTCATTGAAAATAGATCGATCTGCCGAACTTCCTCTACAAGGGGGTGCGGTTGTGGCAATGGCGCAGCAGTAGGTTCTGTGTAGGGAGCCGATTCTGCGATCTGGGCCGCCTCCGGTCGTTCTAACTGACCAAGAACATCTTGGGCTCGTCCGATGACGGATGAAGGCAGGCCAGCTAGTTTCGCGACATAGATGCCGTAGCTGCGGTCCGCTCCTCCGGCGACAATCTTTCGGAGAAAGACCACATCGCCGTCACGCTCCTGCACCGCTACCCGGAAATTCTTGATCCCATCCCGTTGTCGTTCTAGCTGGGTCATCTCATGATAATGCGTCGCGAATAATGTCCTCGCTCCGAGCGTCCTGCGATCATGGATAAATTCTGCGACGGCCCAGGCAATACTAAGCCCGTCATAGGTGCTGGTGCCGCGTCCGATTTCGTCAAGCAGGATCAGGCTTCGCACGGTTGCGCTATGAAGAATCGTGGCGGTCTCCACCATCTCGACCATGAAGGTGCTATGGCCGCTGGCCAGGTTATCTGAGGCCCCGACGCGGGTAAAGATTCGATCGGCCACACCGATTGTCGCGGAAGCGGCAGGAACAAAACTGCCTATCTGCGCCAGAAGCACAATCAAGGCAACCTGGCGAAGGAAGGTACTTTTGCCTGCCATGTTTGGTCCCGTCAGAATCTGAAGGCGCTGCGAATCCAGATTCAGCAACGTATCGTTCGGCACGAATGCCATCTCTTCGGTCAACCGTTCTACGACGGGATGTCGGCCGCCTCGAATGTCGATCGCCCCGCTTTCGGTGACAATAGGTTTTGTATATTGATTCAGCGCGGCGGTTTCAGCCAGCCCGGTCAGGACATCGATCAAGGCAAGTTTCCCAGCCATTTCCTGGAGGCGGCCGGCATGGCCGGCGAGGGTGGCGCGAAGTTGTGCGAACAGGTCCTGCTCTAATGCCAGCAGTTTGACGTCAGCGCCGGTCACTCGCTCCTCAAGTTCTTTCAACTCGGGGGTCATGAACCGCTCGGCGTTGACCAATGTTTGTTTGCGAATAAAGTCCGCCGGCACGCGGGTCAAGTTGGCTTTGGTGATCTCGATGTAATAGCCAAACACCTGGTTATAACGGATTTTGAGAGATTCGATGCCGGTCCGTTCCCGCTCTTTCGCCTCCAATGCGGCAATCCAGTGTTTGCCTTCGGTGCTGGCTTTTCGCAGTTCATCGACGCCGGCGTGGTATCCGTCGCGAATCACGCCCCCGTCGCGAAGCGACATCGGCGCCTCCGGTTGAAGAGCCTGCTCGATCAGTTCGGCAAGGTCGCGTCCGTCATCCCATGCGTCGCGGGCTTTGACGAGCTGGAGGCTTGCGAGCGGAGTCAGCTGTGTGGCGATTTCCGGAAGGGCAGCGAGAGAGTCTTTCAGCGCAATCAATTCACGAGGGCCTGCAACTCCCAGGACAATGCGGCCGCTCAGGCGAGAAAGATCCTGCACGGTTCTGAGCGCCGCGCGCAATGCCACGCGTGCCGTCATCCGGTCTTTCAATTCCCCGACGGCATCGAGCCTGGCTTGGATTGCCTCACAGTGGATCAACGGCCGGACCAGCCATTGTCTCAATAAGCGGCTTCCCATGGCGGTCACGGTTCGATCGAGTACTGAGAGCAGTGTGGCAGGTTTCCCGCCATGACTGTCGTCTAATGCGCCCATCGGTTTGAGCAGCTCGAGATTGCGAATGGTGACGCTGTCCAAATGCATCGCGTCCGAGATCCGGCGGACGCGCGGACGACGAATGTAATCCAGCGGCGCTGTCGGCTGGGTGTCGCGGAAGTAGTTCAGGACCGCACCGGCTGCACCGATTCCCACCGTCAAGCCCTGGCAACCGAAGGCTTCCAGGGAATGAATGCGAAACTGCTCTTGCAGCAGGCGGGCAGCGCGTTCTGGTTCAAACGTTGCCGCGTCGCGCTCGCACAGGCGTATGCCTTTCATCTGATCGAGCCATGCGGTGTCATCTCGTCTGGCCGTTGCCGCATACAAAATTTCCCTGGGCTCTAGGCGCGCCAGCTCGTCTAACGCTTGCGTCTGAGCCTGATCCCCCTGAAATTCGGCAATCCAGAATTCCCCGGTGGAGACTTCGAGCATCGCCAATCCGATCGCGCGTTGTGGTGTAGCGGTGGAGCGTATAGACACGGCTGCGAGGAAGTTCGATTCGACTGGCGAAAGAAACTCGGTTTCGACAAGCGTGCCGGGCGTGTACAGCCGGACGACTTCGCGGCGCACCAGCCCTTTGGCGAGCTTGGGGTCCTCGACTTGCTCGCAGAGGGCCACCGTCCGTCCGGCCTTCAACAGTTTGGCGATATAGCCGGTCGCGGCGTGGTACGGCACGCCGCAGAGCGGGACCGGATTCGGACTGTTCTTGTCGCGCGAGGTTAGTGCGATGGAAAGGATGCGCGACGCTTCTTGCGCATCCTGATAAAACATTTCGTAGAAATCGCCCACCCGGAAAAACAAGATCGCCTGTTCATAGCCGCGCTTGATCTCCCGGTATTGCCGCATCAGCGGACTGGCGTCGTGCTCACTCATCGACGAGGTCTCGCGCTGGTTCGGTGGCCGCGCTTGAACGGCCGGTCAGTTTTTCAAGCGACTGGCGCGCGCGTTCCAGATCCACTTCGGCATCTTGCAGCGCTTTGGTCTTGCGACGGAGCTCGATTCGGCTGCGCACCCACGGAGGAAATAACAGAATGCCGGACACGAGCAGCCCGACAGCGAAGGCCGTGAGGATCGGCTTGTAGATCGGCGTAGAGGCTTCCAGTAAACCGAAAAAGTACCGCAAGGTCACTTCCTGCTCTTGATTCTGGAGAAAGAACGCCAGGGAAAGAAGCAGCAAAATGCCGACAAGGATGAGCCGAATCATGATGTGCGGGGTCTCCCACTTCGGGTGGCAAGCTTGGACGATGACGCGGGGATGGCCTTGCGCCGGCGTGGTCGAGCAGCCTGTTTAAGTGCCGTGAGCAACGCGCCGGCGCAAGGCCCATAGGCCACTATGCGCGCAGTTCTCATTGTCGGTGTGTGGTGTTGCAGCGTGAGTTCGAGCCGATCGGCCGGCAGTAATTCTGGAAACTTGTCGGCCCATTCGATTGCTGTGACGATGTTCCCATGAAAGTATTCGTGCAGTCCGATTCCATGAGCTTCCGCTACGCTTCGGAGTCGATAGAGATCCACATGAATCAATGGGAGCCGTCCTTCGTATTCATGGATTAGGACAAAGGTTGGGCTGGTCACATGGTTTGACGGCGTGCCCAGACCGGTGGCAATGCCACGCACGAGCGCCGTTTTTCCAGCGCCGAGTTCTCCAGAGAGCGCCAGAGTTTCGCCGCCCGCCAGCGAGCGTCCGATGATCCGGCCAAAGGCTTCGGTGGCGGTGCGGGAGGGAAGTGCCACCGTCCAGCGGGCAGACGACGCAGGATTAGGCGGTGTGGCTTCGTGAGCCTTCTGCGAGCCGGTGGTTGTTGGCTGGCTACGCTGAGCCGATGTTCGTGAGCGCATAAGGAATATGGTCCCTGACATCTCTGGCGATCACACTGGCTTGTCCCATTGTCTCGGCGGCCAGGTCTCCGGCGAGTCCATGCACATAGGTGGCGGC
The DNA here is from genome assembly GCA_022226955.1 of Nitrospira sp. Taxonomy (NCBI): domain Bacteria; kingdom Pseudomonadati; phylum Nitrospirota; class Nitrospiria; order Nitrospirales; family Nitrospiraceae; genus Nitrospira; species Nitrospira sp. The sequence continues at coordinate 196,389 of CP092079.1, read as the reverse complement.
ACAGGCGGCTTCCCATGAGGCGGCTCCCTGGGCGAGTAATCCAGCGATCATACCGGTTAAGACATCGCCGGTTCCAGCCGTGGCCATGCCGGGATTGCCCGTTGGGCAAATGGCCGCCATGCCGTCAGGCCGGGCGATGACGGTTCTGGCTCCTTTGAGTACCACATAGCAGCGGTGCGTTTCGGCAAAGTGTGTGGCCGTGCCGATCCGATCTTCATTGATTGCCCGAGCCGAGGACTCGGTTATCAACCTGGCCATTTCGCCGGGATGCGGTGTCAGAATGGGGGGGACGGTACATTCAGTTAAGAGCATGTCGCGCCCAGCCAGTGCGTTCAGCGCATCGGCATCGAGAACAGTCGGGCGATCCAGTTGCCGGACCAGCGATTGCACCAGCGCAACGGTTTCCGGATGGGTTGAAAGTCCCGGGCCGATCGCGACCGCGGTTCTCGCATTGACGAAGTCTTGTAGCTGGCCTAAGGCGGCACGAGATAATGTGCGCGCCTCGGTTTCAGGCATTGGCATCGTCATGACTTCCAAGAGCTTGGCTTCCAGGACATCGTTGACGCTCGTGGGAATGGCCACGGTTACCAAGCCGGCCCCCATCCGTAGAGCCGCCTGTGCCGCCATCGCTGCGGCTCCGGTCTTGCCGACTGAGCCGGCGATGATCCCGGCATGGCCGAACGTGCCTTTGTGACTGGAGAGCCGGCGTGGAGGTAGGGCGGTCCGAACGAACGAAGCCGTGAGCAAGTGGAGTCGGCTTCCCACGGCAGCGACATAGGACGGTGGGATTCCGATATCGACGATCTCCACCTGGCCGGCGTGATCGATGCCGTGATGCTGGAATAAGCCGAGCTTGGGCAGTCCGAAGGTTACTGTTAAATCGGCTTTCACAGCATGCCCCAACAGTGCGCCGGTATCGGCGTGGATGCCGGAGGGTAGATCCACGGCCACGGTCAGGCGCTGGGCTTGATTGATGCTATCGATGGCTTCTGCATATCGGCCGGTAACAGGAGCGGTCAGGCCTGTTCCGAGCAGCGCGTCGATGATCACGTCGCTGTCGCCGAGTCTTGTCTGAATCTGGCTCATAGAGGAAAACGGCTTTACGATACCCTTGCCGGTGGTCCGGATGAGCTGCCGGTACATGCGCGCGGCGTCGCGGCTCAGATCCGAGGCCGGAGCCAACACGAAGACCTGTACCTTGGCCCGTTGCTTGTGCAGCAGGCGCGCTACGACGAACCCGTCGCCGCCGTTATTTCCTTTCCCGCAGAGAATTGTGACGGTTTTCCCGCGCAAGGAACCGGTCTGTCGCTCAAGACTGGCGACGACGCCGGCTCCGGCCCGCTCCATCAACGTGGTGCCGGGCACAGCGGCTTCTTCGATCGTCCGGCGATCCAGCGTCTGCATCTGTGCGGCGGTGATGATGGGCATCATTGCGGGGGCAGGCCTTTCCTTGCCGTGCGCGGTTGTGGCGTCATGAGATCGTTGACGGTTCGGCGCACAGTGAATGGCGTCGATAGGCAGGTTAGCCGAGCAGCGCTTTCATTTCTTTGACTGCCTGGTCGAGGCCGACGAGGACGGCACGGGCGATGATACTGTGCCCGATATTGTACTCCACGATTTCCGGAATATGAGTCAGGCGTGCGACATTGCGATAATTGAGACCATGGCCGGCATTGACGCCCATGCCGAGCTTGTAGGCGAGCTTGGCGGCCTGGGTAATGGCCTCGAATTCCGCGTCGGCTTCTTTCGATTTGGTGGCGTTGGCATAGCGCCCGGTGTGCAGCTCGACAAAGTCGGCCGACACCTTGTGCGCCGCTTTGATCTGATTGAGATCGGGTTCGATGAAGAGGCTGACAGGGATTCCTGCATCGTGCAGCATGGAGATCGTGGTCTGCATGCGTTCTTTCAATCCCGCCACATCCAAGCCGCCTTCGGTCGTGAGCTCCTGCCGTTTTTCCGGAACCAAGGTGACTAAGTCCGGCTTGACCGTGAGGGCGATCTTGACCATGGCGTCATCGGCGGCCATTTCAAGATCGAGTTTGGTTCGGGCGATCTCTCGCAAGAATGTGAGGTCGCGGTCCTGAATATGCCGCCGATCTTCGCGCAAGTGCACGACGAGGCCATCGCCTCCGGCGAGTTCGACGAGGATTGCTGCGGCCAAGGGATCTGGATCGGTCCCGCCCCTGGCTTGGCGAAGCGTTGCGATATGGTCGATATTGACGCCCAGCCTGGGCATGGCACCTCCAGCCTGTGGGAGACCGACAGGAAAGGAATGCGTGACGGGAAATAACGTGCCGCATTAATAGCAGAAGGCGAGAGAGGGAGCAAGGTTGGCAGGGGTGAGCCGCTGAAAGGGGTTCCTGGTGTGGCTTAAATGGGTGCCGAAACAGAACCCCACAGAATCACAAGGCAAATTGACTCGACAGAGGCCCTCCATTAGAATAGGCCCTTCTTCTCGCCTGTTCATTCCTCTGTTCACTGAGGAGCAGCGTGAAGGAGTCTAGAATTTAAGAGGTAGAGGACCGTCATGGGTTTGGGCGATGGGTTTTACCGGTTACAGCGACTGCCGCCATATGTGTTCGCTCAGGTGCAGAGCCTCAAGTTAGAAGCTCGACAACGCGGAGAGGATATCATCGATTTCGGGATGGGCAATCCCGACCAGCCAACTCCGCCTCACATTGTCGACAAGCTGATCGAAGCCGCCCGCAAAAGCAAAAACCACCGGTACTCGGCGTCGCGCGGCATCACCAAGCTGCGTCACGCCATTTGCGGCTGGTACAAGCGAAATTACAATGTCGAGCTGGACCCCGAGACGGAAGCCATTGTCACGATCGGCTCCAAGGAAGGCTTGGCCCATCTGGCGCTGGCGATGATCGGTCCCGGCGACGTGGTCCTCACGCCCACGCCGACGTACCCGATCCATATGTACAGCTTCATCATTGCCGGTGGCGAGGTGCGCGGGATTGAACTGCGGCAGGACAGCGATTTTTTTGAAGACTTGCAGCGCGTCTATCGGCAGACGATGCCGCGTCCGAAAATCCTGGTCATCAACTTTCCGCATAATCCCACGACGGCGGTGGTCGAGCTTTCATTCTTTAAGAAGATCGTTGCGTTTGCCAAAGAGCACAACGTGATCGTCATTCACGATCTCGCCTATGCCGATTTGGTATTCGATGGATATAAGGCGCCGAGTTTTCTGCAGGCGCCCGGCGCGAAAGATGTCGGCGTCGAGTTCTACACGCTGTCGAAGGCCTACAATATGCCGGGGTGGCGCGTGGGATTCTGCGTCGGCAATCGAGAAGTGGTGGGAGCCTTAGCCAAGATCAAGAGCTATCTCGATTATGGCATTTTTCAACCGGTTCAGATTGCCAGCGTGATTGCGCTCAATGGCCCGCAAGAGTGCGTCAAAGAAACAGTGTTGCGTTATCAGAAGCGACGGGACGTGCTGGTCGGCGGGTTGAATCGGATCGGGTGGCAGGTGCCCAAACCGCTGGCGACCATGTTCGTATGGGCGCAGATTCCGCAGGCCTATCGACACATGGGGTCGTTGGAATTCTCGAAGCTCTTGCTGCGCGAAGCCAAGGTGGCGGTTTCCCCAGGTCTTGGATTCGGCGAAGGGGGCGATGAGTATGTGCGGTTTGGGCTGGTCGAGAACGAGCATCGAACCAGGCAAGCGGTTCGGGGGATTAAGAAGATATTGAAGCTTGAAGGTTCGGAGGAATGAAAACCCGCATCGGTGTCGGCCTGATTGGATTCGGAACCGTCGGAACCGGCGTGGCGAAAGTGTTATTCGAGAACGCTGAGGTGATTCGCCGGCGGGTCGGTGTTCCGGTGGAATTGCTGCGGATTGCCGATCTTGACATCGCCCGCGATCGCGGAGTGGCGGTGCCGCCCGGCGTGCTGACGACGGATGTCAAACAAGTGCTCGGCGATCCGGCCATCGATATCGTCATCGAGTTGGTTGGCGGTTACGATTTTGCCAAGCGCGTGATGCTCGACGCGATTGCCGCCGGCAAGCATGTCGTGACGGCGAACAAGGCGTTGCTGGCGTTGCATGGCGAGGAAATCTTCGCGGCGGCGGAGTCGCGGCATGTGGACCTTGGTTTCGAAGCCAGCGTGGGCGGTGGAATCCCGGTCATTCGAGCGCTGACTGAAGGACTGGCGGCGAATCGCATCGAATCGATTTACGGCATCATCAACGGGACGTCGAATTATATTCTGTCCCGAATGACGCGAGACGGACACAGTTTCGACGCCGTCCTCAAGGATGCTCAGCAAGCCGGATATGCGGAAGCGGATCCTACCTTCGATGTGGCCGGGATCGACTCGGCCCACAAGCTTGCCATTCTGGCGAATCTGGCGTTTGGAACGCCGATCAATTTCAAAGAAATCTACACTGAGGGGATTACCCATATTACGGAGCAGGACATCGCGTATGCGCGGGAGTTTGGCTATACGATCAAGCTTTTGGGGATTGCCAAACTCAACGATGGAGCGGTGGAAGCACGGGTGCATCCCACCATGGTGCCGGCCGATTCTCCATTGGCCAAAGTCGATGATGTCTATAACGCGATTCATCTCGTCGGGGATGCGGTGGGCGATGTGATCCTGCATGGCCGAGGCGCAGGCTCCCTGCCGACCGGCAGCGCGGTGGTGAGCGATGTGATTGCGATCGGGCGGAATCTGTTGATGGGCGCTGCCGGGCGCGTCCCGCCGGCCTCGTTTCAGCAGGATCAGCGGCGGCCGATCCGTCTCAAGCCGATGGATGAAATCAGCTCGCTGTACTATCTCCGGTTCATGGTCGTGGATCGGCCTGGGGTGTTGGCGCAGATTGCGGGAGAGCTTGGCCGCTGCGGGATCAGCATTTCGTCGATGCTCCAGCAGGGCCGGCGCGAAGGGCAGACTGTTCCAGTGGTCATTAAGACGCATATGGCGAAGGAGCGGGATGTGCAGAAGGCGATGCGTGAAATCAATCGCCAGGCCTTTATTTCTGAGCCTGCCACGCTGATTCGTGTGGAAGGGAAGGATGAGTAGTCGGATGGCTCGTTGGCGCGGCATTATCGAGGAGTACCGAAAGTTTCTTCCGGTGACGGAGGCGACGCCAGTCGTCAGTTTGGGGGAAGGCAATACGCCGCTCATTCGCGCGGAGCGTTTGGCGAAGGCGATTGCGCCGGGCGTCGATCTCTACATAAAATTCGAGGGCGTCAACCCTACCGGCTCGTTCAAAGATCGCGGGATGACGATGGCGATCTCGAAGGCGGTGGAGCAAGGCGCGCGGGCCGTCATGTGCGCATCGACCGGCAATACCTCCGCCTCCGCCGCGGCCTATGGGGCTCGCGCCGGACTGGCCGTCTATGTGTTGATTCCCGCGGGCAAGATCGCGCTGGGAAAACTGTCGCAGGCCATGATCCATCAGGCGACGGTCATTCAAATCGAAGGGAATTTCGACCGGGCGCTCACCATCGTTAAAGATCTCTCAACCGCCCATCATATCGAGTTGGTCAACTCCATCAATCCCTTTCGCATCGAAGGCCAGAAGACGGCGGCCTTTGAAGTATGCGATCAATTGGGCGATGCGCCGCATCTCCACGTGCTGCCGGTCGGGAATGCCGGGAACATTACGGCCTATTGGAAAGGCTATCGAGAATACCGGGCGGCGAATCGAACGACCAAATTGCCGCGCATGATGGGATTTCAGGCGGCGGGAGCCGCTCCGATGGTCTTGGGCCGGGTAGTCGAAGAGCCGCAAACGATCGCCACCGCGATTCGCATCGGGAATCCGGCGAGCTGGGCGGCGGCGGCGATTGCGGTGGAGGAGTCGTCCGGGGCGGTCGACCTGGTGACGGATGAGGAAATTCTTGCGGCCTATGCCTTGGTCGCGGCCACGGAAGGGGTGTTTTGCGAGCCGGCTTCTGCGGCGTCGGTCGCCGGCGTCACGAAGTTGGGCCGTGCGGGCAAATTGCGGCAAGGGGAGACGGTGGTCTGTACGTTGACTGGACATGGATTGAAAGATGCCGATACGGCGATCAGCGTGTCGAAACCGCCGTTGACTGTCAAGGCGACATCCTCGGATGTGGCTCGGTTATTAAACGCACAGTGAGGGTCTGGCCTCAATGAAGTATCTGATTCTCCATGCTGGCGGGTTAGCGGGTTCTGCGCAGGATGCGTTGAGAGGGCGCACGCCGCTTCAGGCGGCGGCCACGCCTCATCTTGATCGATTGGCGCGGATCGGCGAGCTCGGGTTGGTCGCGATTCCCGAGGAGGAGAATCGTCATGGCAGTGGACTCAACGGGACCGCGATTCTCGGGTACGATCCCAAGAAATATTATCAAGGTCCAGGCCCGCTCGAGGCCGCGAGTCTCGGCGTGTCGGTGACGGAGCAAGATGTCGTCTATCGATGCACAATGGTCACGGTGAAGCCGGAAGGCGGAAAAGTCGGCGCAGACATCAAGAAATTAAGCGCTCATGCCGTGCTGGAGGATGCGACGGCCGGCCTCATTGAAACGGATGAGGCGCGCGAGTTGATCGAGGCGATCAATGAGCAGCTGGGCTCTGAAACCATGCAGTTCTATCCCGGCACGGGCCATCGGCATGTCATGGTGTGGGTGAACGGCAAACCGCGGGCGGTGTGCGAGGATCCGCAGTCGGTGAAAGGCCGTCTGATTGGAGAGACCCTTCCAACGGGAGACGGAGCGAACATTCTGCGAGAGCTCATGGAAGCGTCGTATCTCATTTTGCGCGATCAGCCGGTCAACGAGGAGCGGCTGGCTGCCGGGAAGAATCCGGCCAATTGCATTTGGCTCTGGGGAGAAGGACGGGCCATTCCCTGGCCAAGCCTGGCCGAACGGTTTCAAGTGACCGGTGCGGTGGTGGCCTCCAGCGCGGTTCATCGTGGGGTTGGGTTATGCGCCGGGTTGGATGCCTCGGATTCTTCTGAGGTGGATGACGAATCCCTTCAGGCGATGGCGGCGACGGTGCTCGATGAGTTTGCCAGGAAGGACTTTGTGTATGTCTATGCCTCCTTGCCCGATGAAGTGGTGCATGGCAGCGATGTGAATGCGACGGTGCAGGCCATCGAAGCGTTTGATCGAGACCTTATCGGGCCGATTCTGGAAGGGCTTGCGAAGACCGGCCCCTATCGGTTTCTCGCGCTGTGCGATCATGGCGAAGGGGTGCAGGGGCAGGCGTTCGCGGTATTTGGTGAAGGCCCCGGCAAGGCCGGGGCGTCAGGCGGCCGCCGGTTCACGGAGTCCGATGCGCAGGCCTCCGAGACGCCGGTCCGCGATGCCAGTAAGTTTGTGATCAAGCTGTTTGCCAAAGGATGAGTCGGTGGCGTTGATTGTTCAGAAATATGGCGGGACGTCGGTCGGCACGATCGAACGGATCCATCGGGTTGCGGAGCGGGTTGCGCAGTCGCATCGTGCCGGAGATCAGGTGGTCGTCGTGTTGTCTGCGATGAGCGGGGAGACAGATCGATTGATCAAGCTGGCGCACGAGGCGTCCGCCACGCCCGATGACCGTGAGATGGACATGCTGCTGTCCACAGGTGAGCGGGTGACCGTGGCACTTTTGGCGATGGATCTTCGCGGTCGCGGGGTCAACGCGCGCTCCTATACCGGACGGCAAGTCGGCATTGTTACCGATAGCGCCCATACCAAGGCTCGCATTGCGCGGGTCTCCGCCGACCGGCTGCGTGAAGCTTTGGCCAACGGCATTGTTCCCGTGGTCGCGGGGTTTCAAGGGATTAATGAGCAGTCGGACGTCACGACGCTGGGGCGCGGTGGATCGGATCTTTCGGCAGTGGCGCTGGCCGCGGCGTTGAAAGCCGATCGGTGCATTATTTTTACCGATGTGGATGGGGTCTATACCGCAGATCCCAATGTGGTGCCTGCGGCGCGGCGGATCGAAAAGATTTCATATGAAGAAATGCTGGAGATGGCCAGCCTCGGCGCCAAGGTGCTTCAGGCCAGGTCAGTGGAGTTTGCCGCGAAATTCAACGTCCCGGTTGAGGTGAATTCGAGCTTCAAAGAAGGAAAGGGGACTCTCGTGACACGTGAAGATGCGGATATGGAAGCGGTGGCGGTGGCCGGCGTCACGGGAGACCGGAATCAGGCGAAAGTCACAATGGTCGGGGTTCCCGACAAGCCAGGGATCGCGGCAAAGATTTTTGGGCCCGTCGCCCAGGCCCATATCAATGTCGATATGATCATTCAGAATGTCAGTCAGGATGCGTTGACGGATTTGTCGTTCACCGTGCCTCGGGCGGATTTGCGCGCCGCCATGCCGTTGCTTCAAAATGTGGCCAACGATGTCGGCGCCAGAAGCGTGGCGATCACCGAAGCGATTGCCAAGGTGTCGCTCATCGGGGTGGGCATGCGCTCGCATTCGGGTGTCGCGGCGAAGATGTTCGAGGTGTTATCCCGCGAGGGGGTCAACATCATGATGATCAGCACGTCGGAGATCAAAATTTCCTGCGTGATCGACGAGAAGTACTTGGAACTTGCGATGCGCTCGCTGCATACCGCATTCGGGCTCGATCGAGCCGTGCCGGGGGATCAGCCGTCTAAGTAAGGCGGATCCGATCGGCCGGGCTCGACAGATCCTTCCCACTCCTGTTACTCTTTTGACCGATGGCTCGAAAATCCTCACAGGCCCGTCCTTCTCGCCGCGCTCTACCGAAAGAGCCCGTCGTCATCCCTGCTCTCACCGTCGAACGAGCCGCTGCCCTGGAGATTTACGATACGACGCTTCGAGACGGCGCGCAGGCCGAGGATGTCAGCTTTTCGGCGGAAGACAAAGTTCGTGTGGCGCAAAAGCTGGACGAATTGGGCGTGCATTACATCGAAGGCGGCTGGCCGGGAGCCAATCCGAAGGACATCGAGTTCTTCCGGATTATGAAAACGACTCCGCTCAAACATGCCTCGGTCATTGCCTTCGGTTCGACGCGCAAGGCCAGCAATTCCGTTCAGAAAGATCAAAACCTGCAGGCGCTGCTTGCGGCAGAAACCAAGACTATTACGCTTTTCGGGAAGACCTGGTCGCTGCATGTGACCGATGCGCTTGGGATTTCGCTCGCGAAGAATTTGGAGTTGATCGAGGACTCCATTGCCCATCTGAAAAGTAAAGGCCGCCGGGTGTTCTACGATGCCGAGCATTTCTTCGACGGCTATAAGACGAATCCGGAATACGCGCTGAATACAATCCGCAAGGCCGTGGAGGCAGGGGCTGAACGCGTCATTCTCTGCGACACGAACGGTGGAGCGATGCCGTGGGAGATCAGAGAGATCTGTGAAGTGGTTCGCCAGGAAATCAAGGTGCCGCTGGGGATTCACGCGCACAACGATTGTGAGATGGCCGTGGCGAATTCGCTGGTCGCCATCGAGACCGGCATTGTGCAGGTGCAGGGGACGATCAACGGCATCGGCGAGCGCTGTGGAAATGCCAATCTGTGCTCAATCATCCCGAATCTCGAATTGAAGATGCGCCGTCCGGCGCTCGGCGACCGGCTTAGTCATTTGAAAGATGTATCGGGATTCGTCACGGAAATTGCGAACTTGATGCCCAACAAGCATCAGCCTTATGTGGGCGATTCCGCGTTCGCGCACAAGGGGGGCGTGCATATTCACGCGGTGCTGAAGAATGCGTCGACCTATGAGCATGTCGATCCAGCAAAAGTGGGGAATCGCCAGCGCATGCTGGTGTCCGACTATGCGGGGCGAAGCGGGATTCTGGAAAAGATCGAGGCGTATGGCATCACGTTGTCGAAGGATCACGCCAAGGTGCAAGAGCTGATCGATACGCTGAAAGAACGTGAAAATGAAGGTTACCAGTTTGAAGGCGCTGAGGGTTCGTTCGAATTGCTGATGCGCAAGGCGATGGGGACGCATAAAGCGGCCTTTCAACTGCTGGGATTTCGCGTGATTGTTGAAAAGAAGCAGGAGGATGGCGCGCCACTTTCAGAAGCGACCGTCATGGTCAAGGTGGGCGGAGCGGTTGAGCATACCGCCGCGGTCGGAGCCGGACCGGTGAATGCGCTGGATCATGCGCTGCGCAAGTCGTTGGAAAAGTTTTATCCGCAATTGCAAGAAGTGAAATTACTCGACTACAAAGTGCGAGTGCTCGCAGCCAATAGGGGCACGGAGTCGAAGGTGCGGGTGTTGATCGAATCCGGCGACCACAAAGATAAGTGGGGCACTGTCGGTGTGTCGGAGAACATCATTGAAGCCACCTGGCAAGCGCTGGCGGACAGTATCGAATACAAGCTTCTTTCCAAGCCGTAGTCAGCGGCCACCGCATCCCTGCCGATATTTATTCTTGACAGATCTCGTAACCTCACGTAACTTAAGCAGAACTTTCCGTCTAGGGTGCAGCCTCATCGGAGGTGGCGTGATGGGAATGTGCAGCGGTTACGGAGGGGGGTGGCATGCGGAAGGCTGATATCGCAAACGAGATATTCAAGCAGGTTGGTATTTCGAAAAATGAGGCGGCCGATATCGTCGAACTGGTGCTCAATCTCCTCAAGTCGGTGCTGCAAAAAGGCGAGTCCGTCAAGATTGCAGGGTTCGGTAATTTCGTCGTTCGCAGCAAGGGGTCCCGCAAGGGGCGCAATCCTCGCACAGGAGAAGAAATTGGGATTACCCCGCGTCGCGTTGTCACATTCCGCCCAAGCCAAGTCTTTAAGAAGTACGTCAATTCATAGTCATCGCGAGACCTGCATCGCGACCACTGCATGAGGGCCGGTCATGGGGATTGAACCCAGGCTGGGGAGCAAAGTTTTTTATAAAATCGGGGAGGTCAGCCAACTGACGAAGCTCCCCGCTTATGTGCTGCGTTTTTGGGAATCCGAGTTTAAGTTCCTGAGCCCGAAGAAAAGTCGAGGCAATCAGCGTCTCTATATTCAAAAGGATATTGAGACCGTTCTTGAAATCAAGCGGATGTTGTATGAGGAAGGCCACACGCTCGAAGGCGTAAAGCGGTATTGGGCTAGACGTGGGAAGGCCGCGGCTCGAAAGTTATCCCCGCAGGAATTGGCCAAGAAGCTGCGCGGGGACCTCCAGGCCATTGTGAAAATTATCGAAGCGCATTCACGGTAAGTCTTCCGTAACATCCCCATTGCCTTTCCAGGGTTGCACAAGCGACAATAGAGACCGAATCATACAGAGAAGATGTCGGGGCGTAGCGCAGCCCGGTAGCGTACTCGCTTGGGGTGCGAGTGGTCGTGGGTTCAAATCCCGCCGCCCCGACCAATCTTCGACAGAGCCCTCGGCGTCTTTACGTGGCAGCGATAGTGGCGCGGCCATTTCGACGGCCGGAGGGATAAAGAGAAAGCTGCCGCGCGCAGCTTTTTTTATGACTGGACGCTGATGCGAATCTTGGTCACAAATGACGATGGGATCGACTCGCCAGGCTTGGCGGCATTGGCCGATGCGCTCCGGGCGGTCGGCGAAGTCTGGGTCGTGGCTCCCGATCGAGAGCGCACCGCTGTGGCGCATGCGGTGACGCTGCATAAACCTCTTCGTCTGCATCGGCTGGCCCCGCGCATATTTTCCGTGAATGGCACGCCAGTGGACTGCGTCAATTTGGCTTTGCTCAAGGTGATGCCGAAACCTCCCGCTCTCGTGGTGTCCGGAATCAACAAAGGTGTGAATCTCGGAGACGATGTCCTCTATTCTGGAACGGTTTCCGCGGCCATGGAGGGGACGATTCTTGGCGTACCATCTATTGCGGTCTCGCAAGAAGGGCGGGAGCGCTTTCGGTTTTCCGTCGCGGCGGACTATGCGGCGCGCGTCGCCCGGCTTGTGCTGGAGCAAGGGTTGCCAGAAGAAACGTTGCTGAATGTGAATGTGCCGAATCGCGCGCTGCGCTCCATCAAGGGCGCGCGGGTCACAGGCCTCAGCCGCCGGCGCTTTGAGAATCCGATTATCGAGAAGCGCGATCCGCATGGCAGAAAATATTTCTGGATTGCCGGGACGCGGGTGTCCTGGAGCCGGAGCAAGAATGCCGACCATGAAGCGATCGAGCAGGGGTGGGTGTCGGTGACGCCGATTCATTTGGATTGCACCAACTATGCAGTGCTCGATCACTTTCGCGCCTGGGAGCTGATGATTCATGACAAGGCTTTGCGTCCCAAGACTCGCGCGCAAGTTGTCTCACGGCGAAAAGGCTGAGCGATGATTGGCGGTATCATTGAAGCGATCATTGGTGAGCTAAGCCGTTTCGTCATCGCCTGCATTTCTCGGTTCGGGTATGCCGGCATTCTCTTCACGATGGCCGTGGAGAGCGCGTGCATTCCATTGCCGAGTGAGATCATCATGCCGTTTTCCGGCTATCTGGTCTTGTCCGGGCAGTTTACGATGCTGGGGGTAACGCTGGCAGGGGCAATTGGGAACGTCGTCGGGTCGATTGCGGCCTATTACGCCGGCGTGTGGGGCGGGCGTTCGTTTGTCGAGCGCTATGGGTCCTATTTTCTCGTCTCGCACCGGGATCTCGATATTGCCGATCGGTGGTTTCTGAAATACGGCGAAGCCGCGGTGTTTTTCAGCCGGATGCTCCCAGTGGTGCGCACGTTTATTTCGTTGCCGGCCGGTATCGCCCGGATGAACTTCCCGCGGTTTGTGCTCTTTACGTTCCTTGGCGCTCTGCCTTGGTGTTATCTCCTCGCGTATATCGGGTTCAAGATGGGCGAGCATTGGGAAGATCTGCGGCAATATTTTCATGGGTTTGATGTCGTGATTGGCGTGATTCTGGCGGTCTTCATTGGGCTCTTTGTGTGGTCGCATTGGCCGAAGCGACGGGAGCCACAGTCCTAGATGGCCGTATGCTGAAAATTCATAATACGCTGACCGGGAAGAAGGAGGCCTTTGAACCGCTCGTGCCTGGCACCGTGCGGATGTACGTGTGCGGCGTCACGGTCTATGACGATTCTCACATTGGCCATGCCCGCAGCGCCCTGGTCTTCGATGTCCTTCGGCGGTATCTCGAATATTCAGGCTATCGAGTCACGTTTGCGAAGAACTTCACCGACGTCGACGACAAGATCATCAAGCGCGCCAATGAGCAGCATGTCAGTTGCGACGCGATTACCGCAAAGTATATTCAAGCCTATCACGACGATATGAAGCGGTTAGGCGTGCGGCCGGCGTCGATTGAACCTCGGGCTACCGAGCACATGACGGAGATCGTGCATCTCACCGAAGCGTTGATCGCGAAAGGATTGGCGTACCAGGTAGATGGCGACGTGTATTTTGCAGTGGACCGGTATGCCGATTACGGAAGGCTGTCCAAGCGGCGCGTGGAGGATCTGCAAGCCGGCGCTCGTGTGGATGTGGACGAGCGAAAACATCACCCGATGGATTTTGCGCTATGGAAAACCGCCAAGCCTGGCGAGCCGTCCTGGCCGAGCCCTTGGGGGCAAGGACGGCCTGGGTGGCATATCGAGTGTTCCGCCATGTCCATTCGGCATCTCGGCGAGACCTTCGATATTCACGGTGGCGGGATGGATCTGATTTTCCCGCACCATGAGAACGAAATCGCCCAATCGTGCGGGGCGACCGGAAAGGAATTCGCCCGCTATTGGATGCACAACGGGTTTGTGCAGGTCAATCAAGAGAAGATGTCCAAGTCCCTGGGAAACTTCTTTACGATCCGAGAAATTTTTGAGAAGTCCGAATGGCCGGAAGCGGAAACCGGAGAGCTGTTGCGATACTTTTTGCTGGCGACGCAGTATCGGGGTCCACTGGATTTTTCCGATCAAGCCTTGAAAGATGCCAAGCAGGCGGTGAATGGGCTCTATGACCTCTTTGCGCGCCTGGCCGAGACGAGTGACAATGCGTCAGGCGATGCCGGTGTGGAGCCGGCGATTGAGCGATGCACTGCCGCCTTTCGGTCGGCGATGGACGACGATATGAATACGCCGGTGGCGATTGCGGCGTTGCAAGGGCTACGCAGCGATCTGAATAAACTGCTGGCCGAGGGCTTGTCGACGGCTGCGCGACAAAAGGCTCGAGAGGCCTTTCGGTCGCTGGGCCAAGTGTTGGCCTTGTTTCAGCTGGATCGGTGGGTGTTCAACGTTGAAACCGGGGGACCTCGTTCCCTTGCCAGTGAGGTCGAGATTGAGAGGCAAATTGCCGAACGAACGGAAGCCAAGAAGCGGAAAGACTTCGCACGCGCCGACGCCATTCGAGCGGAACTGGCAGCCCAAGGCGTCACCATCGAGGATAAGCCCGACGGCACCAGTCGATGGAAGCGGTGACAGCCAGGAGATCCTGTATGGTCTCCACGCGGTCCGGGAAGCGCTGAAGGCTGGGACGAGGCCGTTGCAGCGGCTGCATGTTGTTCGGACCGACAAGCAGTTCGCTGAACTGGTGCAGTTGGCCAAAGCGCTGCATGTGCCGATTCATATCCAGCCACTCGCATCGCTCGATCGGCTGGCGCCCGGTGGCCGGCATCAGGGCATCGTGGCGTTTGCCGCAGCAAAGGCCTATCAGACGGAAGAATCCATCCTCGCTCTCGCCGAGAAACGAAACGAGCCGCCGCTTCTGGTGATTCTCGATGGTGTGGAGGATCCGCACAATCTCGGCGCGGTGCTTCGCACGGCCGAAGGCGCCGGGGTGCATGGTGTATTTATTCCTGAGCGGCGGGCAGCCGGGTTGACGTCGGTGGTGGCAAAGGTATCGGCTGGCGCGATCGACCATATTCCCGTTGCGCGGGTGACGAATACCAGTCGCTTGCTGGAGTTCTTGAAAGCGGCAGGAGTGTGGATCTATGGCCTAGAGCCGACGGCGACGAAACTGTTCACTGAAGTGGATTTTCGAGGCCCTGTCGGATTGGTGTTCGGGGGAGAGGGCGCGGGAATTCGTCCTGGAGTGTTGCAGCATTGCGATGAACGGATTCGCATTCCCATGAAGGGTCATGTGCAGTCGCTGAATGTCTCGGCTTCTGCGGCGGTGACGCTGTTCGAGGCAGTGCGGCAGCGTGGGTTGCCTACGCCAACCCGCTCACATTAGCGGATTTTCAGCACGCCGCCTTGAATGGCGTTCTTCAGGAGCTGCGCGGTGTTGGAGACCCGCATTTTCTTCATCATGTTGGCGCGGTGCGCTTCCACCGTTTTCACACTGATCTTGAGCTTGGTGCCGATTTCCTTATTCTTAAATCCGGCCCAGATCAATTCCAGAATCTCCTGCTCGCGCGTGGTGAGTGACTCCGGCCGTTTCTTGCGCGGCGGCGGCTCAAGGTCTGCCAGGGATTTGCGCACCCGTGGCTTCGTCGTTGCTTTGGCCATGATCATCGGTTCTCCTTTGAATCTCCGGAGCTTAAGGTATACTAAACGCGCGACTACGCCTCAAGCGCACCGCAGAAAAAGTATAGAGGCCTTTGTAATACATGTAAATGCAAGCACAATGGCCCTAGTAGGGTTACTGAGTACGGAAACCAGAGTATTCGTAACCAGCTAGAGAGAAATTGGACGCTGTCTCGGTTGTGACAGGGGCTTCGCGCGGTATGTGGCAACTCTATCTCATTGCAGGGCTCTTAGGTGCGCTCATTGGGAGTTTTCTCAATGTGTGCATTTACCGGTTGCCTCGCCATGAGTCTATTGTCTGGCCAGGCTCTCATTGTCCTGCCTGCTCCAAGCCGATTGCATGGTACGACAATGTGCCGATGCTTGGCTATCTAATGCTTGCGGGGCGATGCCGTGCCTGTTCAGTCGGCATTCCGCTCCACTATCCAATGGTTGAAGCTCTGAATACTGCAGGGTATCTGGCCATCCTCTGGTTCTTTGGGCCCACGATGGTGGCGGTGGTCTACGCCATTCTTTTTTCCGCCTTGCTTGTCGTGACGGGGACGGACTTGTCCCATCAGATTATTCCCAATGCCGTGACGTTCCCAGGCATCGGCCTGGGGCTGGTGAGTGCCGCTACCGTTCTGCCATTGGGATTGCTGAATGGCTTCATCGGACTCCTCGTCGGCGGGGGGATTTTGTGGCTGTTAGCCTGGGCCAGCCCCTATCTGTTCGGCAAGGAAGGGATGGGCGGCGGGGATATCAAATTACTGGCAATGGTCGGGGCATTTTTGGGATGGAAGCTGGCATTGATGACCATCATGATTGGGTCTCTGGTCGGATCGGTTGTCGGTGTGTCGCTGCTTGCGGCGGGTGTGATCAAGCGCGAGGAGTATATTCCCTTCGGCCCCTTTCTGGTTCTGGGCGCAGTGAGCGCCATTTTCTTCGGTCCTGTTATTCTTGAGTGGTACCAAGGGTTGTTGGCGGGCTAGTCTCCTTCTCATTAATTCATGCCATTCGCTCTCCTCTGTATCTAATCATTTCCCGGCTGTATCTGTCTTGTCACGCGGGCATGGGTTGCGCGTGGCATCGCTGGAGATCTCGCCTCCTGCGCTCATTTAGATTTCTGCCGATTCTCCTGTGAGATTCAACGGGATCGACGGTGTATCCCCATTGGCTCGTGTCGTAGTGCAGTGTCATGCGCTGTGGGCATGGCTCTTGATATGTATCCTAAGTATGAATCGATACCGTGCAAACAGCGCGTCTTTCCTGGGGAGCGAGAAGGGGTTCAGCCTGACCGAGGCGCTGACCTCAATAGCCATCGTCGGACTTGTGTCGGCGCTGGCCATTCCCAATCTGATGGCGCTGAACGCGCGTATGCAAGCCGACGTCTTTGCGCAGCAGGTTTCCTCTGAGCTTCGCTGGGCACGGCAATGGGCGATCTCGAAACGCGACCGTGTCCGGCTGGTATTCGACCAAGAACGCCAAGCCATCGTTGTCCAGGTTGGCAACGACCGTGCACAGCATCACCAATTGTCGTATCAGCACAAAGGGCTTGAGATCGATGAGCCGAGCGCGGGGCCGGATGTCGTCTTTCATCCGAGCGGGCGTTCTGCGACCGCCACCACGATTCAATTTCATAACGGCCAGGGGCATGCTCGCACGATCACCGTGAGCCTCACAGGGCGAGTCTCGCTCCGATGAGAGCGCCGCACGACAGAGGGCTCAGCCTGGTGGAGGCGATGGTCGCCATGAGTATTTCAACGGTCGTCGTGATGGGAGGGATGGCGGCGCTTGAGGTGTCTGCCAAGTTTGTCCAACAGGGGACGCTCAAAACTAGGGCGCTGGCGTTGACACAGGGGCGTTTGGAAGCGAAGCGGTCCGTGCGGTGGGAGGCGCTGTTGCAAGACGATCTCGACCATGATGGCAGCGCGGATGTGATGATGGCGGATGATGGTCAAGGGGCCGATGTTTCAGCGGGCGATGGCATTTACTCGGCGCAGTGGGAGCATGACGGCGTGACTTTGAAATGGACTGTGGCGATGGACCGTCCGGGGCCACTCAGCATGGCCGGATTAGTAGTGATTCGGGCGGCGGCATCCTATCCGGCGCTCGGCGGCCTTCAGGTAGTGGAGGTGGGAACCGTGCGCGCCAATCCGGCATTTACAGGGGCTCAATGAGCGGGCCGAGTCGACATCTCAGGCGGTTGAACGGCCTGACCTCGGATTCTGGGGTCTGTTTATCGGAACTGATGGTCGCGTTGGCAATCGGCACGTTGGTTTTGGCGGGAAGTCTGGAGGCGTTTAACATCGTGCAGGCGCAGGCCGTTCGACAGCAACGTGTCATGGCCGCTCAGCAAGAGATGCGGTTGGGCCTGGAAGTCTTCGAACAGGAAGTACGGATGGCGTCGTCTGCGACTATCGTCATTGCCAGATCCGACCGCTTTGAGTTTTCCGCCAACATCCATGGGTTGCGGACCGTGACAACTGGCTCTGTCGCGGCCGGTCAGACTGTCTTGCCGGTGCAGAATGGCAGCGGGTGGGAGGCCGGCAAACCTATCGTGCTTTGCGGAGTCAGCCGGTGCGAATCTCATCGGCTGGGGATCCCAGGCCAGCGCAGCCAACTGTTGTTGAGTAGCCCAGTCGGAGGAACCTATCCAGCTGGTGCGTCAGTAGAGGTGCGCAATCGAGTGACGTACTACACGCGGATGGATGATCGAGATCGCATGCAGCTGATGCGGCAGGTCGATGGAGGGGCCGGGGTGCTGATTGGCGACTTGCAGTCAGTGCGGTTGTCCTACTGGGATGAGTGGGGTAGGGCTGGTGCAGACATAGGTCGGATCGTTCGTGTCGTCGTGGAGTTTCTGCCCATTGCCGGTGACCCCAAGGTTGTTCGAGACGTCACGGTGCGCTCCTAGCGCATCGGATGAAAGGAGCCAGGTGCCATGAAGACCGTTCATCCACGCGCCTCTCACGAACAGGGTATCGCACTGCTTGGCGTCATCATTCTTGCGTTGGTGCTGGCGCTGGTTGGTGCCGCGTTGCTTGATCTGGCGGGGCAAGAGGTGTCGAGCGCTGCTGGTGCCACCGAGGTTGCGGTGGCTCAGGCTGTTGCCGATGCGGCGCAAGATCTAGTCGTGGCCTGGTTTCATCGTCCGCACACGAGTCCGCCGGCAGTGGCGGCATTCTTGGCCAAGCGGCAGTTGTCATCGGATGGAAGTCCCTCATTCTTCGATCAGGCCGGCCGGTCTCAATTCAGCGGGACGACTAGCCGTCCCGATGTGCGGCTCGATGCATCACGGAGTGCGGATCAACAGCTGTTGAACGATGCCGGCGCAGGAATGTTTCGATTGCTGGAAGATCTTGGATCAGTGCAAGAGCTAAAGGTCTATGCGCCTAGCGCACCTGGGTTGCTCTGTACGGTCGATGCAACGGTTGCGACGGTGAACTCATCCACGAGACATGCCGTCTCGATGCAACTCGGCGCCCTGGATATTCCGGCGTTGCGCGCCGGGATCCAGGTTGGAGGAAGTCTTGGCCTGCCGCAGATTGCGCCGGAGTCAGGCGCGCTGGTGCATTGGGGAGATCTGGCGGTCGGCGGCGACTTGACCATGCAACGGGTGGAGGATCTTCCCTCGCAGAGTGACAGCGCATCGGTGGCCGGCGTGAGTTATCGCGACATGTCTCATCGCGAAGACCGATGGCTGTCGATGTGGATAGGAGGGCCGGTTCATCTCATGCAACTTTCACCGGGGTCGGGCAGCAGTGTTGTGCTTCCTCTCAATGTCCATGCGAATCGGCATCCGGCTCCCGGGGTGCGGAGAGATCGCTGGGGGTATGAACAGCTCAAGCAGCTCGCTAAACAATATGGCACCTACCTGGCCATCGATCGGGAGGGCCTTCTCTATACAAGTGGGTTGGTAGAGCCGGGGCATGGCGTGACGCCTGACGACTATCTGCGCTCGCGCAGCGTTGGCGATATCCGAGGACTCATCTTCATCGATACGTTGGATCAGAAGGCTCCGCGGGTCGACAACCTTGGAGTGGTTCGATTGAATGCGGGCTATCTTGAAGCGGTCCTTGTCGTGCAGGGCCATGTGACGATGGGGCCTGTTGGGTTGGGGCAGTCTCTGTCTGTATTGAGCCCTCCTGCAACAGGAAACGGAGAGGCTGGGGGCCGGGCTTCCGTTCAACTCTCAGACATTCATCTGAACGGAGCGCTCTATGTGGCAGGGAACATCACGCTCGATCGCTCCATACGGGCGTTCGGCGCAGTTGCGGTAGAAGGCACGATTGCGACTGCCCATCCTGGGGTGACGATGGAGTTGTGGTACGACCATGAAATGGGGCGAGGGTTGTTTCGTGGAATTCCGGTTGTCGTGCGAGCGCCAGGGACCTGGATGGTTCGATATGAGTGACCATGACAGGACAGAAAGAAGAGGCCTGGTGAAGAGTTCAAATGAAAAGATTTCTGGCTCAATTCATTCCGATAACATCGACCGTCTAGTACGTAAACATCCGTCTGGCGGCATGGAGCGGGAGCGCCGTCTCCTTACGCTATTGGTGGCTCGCGGCGCGCTCAGTCAGGATGAGATGAAGGCAGCGTATGAAGCGGTGCAAACGCAAGGCGTTGATCTGGAACCGCTTCTTCTCGACACCTATCACGTTGCCAAGTCGGACGCCGGCGCTGCGCTCAGCGAGTATTTCAATTGTCCGTTTCTTGCGTACGATGACCGCGCCGTTCTAGACACAGCACTCCTTAAAAATCTGCGCGTTGAGTATCTTCGGAAAAGCGGGTGGGTGCCGATTAAGCGGCAAGGAACGGCAGTAGAGATTCTGAGAACAGACCCGCAGGACCTCGATAAAGATCCGGATATTCGGCGGGCGTTTCCACGGCTGACGATTCGAGTCGTGGTTGGCTTGCAGCGCGATCTTGAGAAGTGGCTGCTTCTGGCCACAGAGCAGTCGGCTCGAGGGGCGATCGCCGACATTCTTGGCGAACTCGTGCATGAAGTTTGGAACGATGTCGACGGCAAAATCCAACAAATTATGGAGCACGATTCAGCTATTGTGCGATTAGCGAATCATCTGATTGCAGAGGCCGATCGACTGGGAGCCTCGGATATTCATATTGAGCCGTACTCAACCGGGCGAGACACGGCTGTGCGCTTCCGTGTTGATGGGACTTGCTTTCCCTACATGAAGATTCCTTCCGGCTACCGGCGAGCGGTGGTGTCGCGCATCAAGATCATGGCCAATCTCGATATTGCGGAGCGGCGCAAACCGCAGGATGGCAAGATTCGCTATCGCCTTGGAAAAGACCGGGATCTTGAACTGCGTGTGGCGACGCTTCCTACAGCGGGAGAAAACGAAGATGTGACGCTGCGACTTTTAACCGCAAAAACGCCGATGCCATTGGAGTCCATGGAGTTTATGCCGAGCGTTGTGCAGGTTATGAAAGAGTTGGCCGAACGTCCGCAAGGCATTCTGCTCTGCGTGGGTCCGACCGGGTCTGGGAAGACGACAACCTTGCATGCCTTGCTGAAGCATGTGAATACCGATGCGCGCAAGATCGTGACGGCAGAAGATCCGATTGAGCTGACCCAAGAGGGGCTTCGCCAAGTGCAGGTGCACCCCAAGATCGGTTTCACCTTCGCTGCGGCGATGCGGGCGTTTCTGCGGGCCGATCCGGATGTCATCATGATCGGGGAGATGCGTGATAAAGAAACAGCGGATATCGCGATTGAGGCGTCATTGACAGGTCACCTGGTGATGAGCACGCTGCATACTAACAGCGCGGTTGAGACCGTGACGCGATTGTTGGACCTGGGGTGCGACGCATTCAACTTTTCCGATGCGATGCTCGGCGTGCTGGCGCAACGATTATGCAAGCGTCTCTGTGTGCACTGTAAAGAGGCATACCACCCTGATCGGCAAGAATTTGACGATCTGGTTCAGGCCTATGGAGTGGCTGACTGGGATCGAGTAGGCGTCATGTATTCGCCGGAGTTGAGCCTCTATCGGGCGCAGGGGTGTGAGCGATGCAATCAGAGCGGATTTAAAGGCCGGATGGCGTTGCATGAGTTGCTGGCCGGCTCCGATGAGGTGAAGCGCTGTATTCAGTCTCGAGCCAGAGCGACGGAGATTGCCGAAGTCGCAAAGCGTGAAGGAATGGCGACATTACTGCAACACGGAATTCAGAAAGTCTTCGAAGGCGCCACGACCTATCGGCAAGTCCGCGCCGTGGCGGTGAAATAGAAGCTGGATTAAATTTTCTCGTGCCGTTCTGTTACCAGGAACATCCTCATTGCCCAGTCCTCTCATGGTAGTGACTATCCTTGGAAATCGGCCTCGGTGCATCTCTAATATTTGATGCCCCACCATAGGCATATGGTGGGGCATTAGAGAGTCTTCTTCACATCTCGCACGGTGAGTGTGCGCGCTGGTCCAACTGATTCGGACAAAATTTGTCGGCACATTGCGCGAAAATCGACCATCACAACTTTAGGTTTATCGCCGGCAACCTTTTATAAATCAAATTGTTAAGGCGTTGAGACGGAGCCTCGTCACCGGCATGTCCCTTGCTCGGTTGGGGATGCCATGTTGCACCATCAATCGAAAAAGCTGAGCAAGATCCACCCACAAGAAGGCGGATTTACCCTTCTTGAAATCATGATCGTGGTTGTCATCATTGGCATTGCCGCGGGGCTGACGGTTCCGAACCTGGCGCTCATGTATGCCAAGTACGAGCTCTATCAAACCACCACAACGATTTATAACCGGCTCATTCTGGCGCGCTCCGCTGCTATCAGCCGTAACGCCATGATTGTGGCGACTCCAGTCAATATGCCGATGGGTCTAGACCAGGTGACATTCACACCTCCACTTGGAGCAGAAACGTTGCCGCTTAATGTGAAATTGGTTCTGCCATTGCCCGTCAATCCAATCGGGTATACCCCTAGAGGGTTGAGTACGTCGCCTCTGGCGGCTCAGACAATTCAACTGCAAAGCGTGCGCGATCCCAGTCTGATTTATACGATCTCGCTTGCGCCTTCAGGGAAGGTGACTTGGTGTCGGCAGGCTATCAATCCCTGCGTGATCAATGCGGCATCGTGAGGAGAAGGAGCAGGCAGCCCATGAAAGTCGGTCATGAAAAAGGATTCACGCTGGTGGAGGTTCTCGTCTCCGCTGCGATCCTAGGGGTAGGGGTGATGGGGATGGCGGCCATGCAAGGCGTATCGTTCACTAAAAACGTCGACGCCAATGACCTTTCGATTATGACAAATGTTGCGGCCGATATGATGGAGCGGATTCAAAGCAACCGGCAGTTTTCCTGGGCCTATCATAATGTGGATACCACTGGGCCTGGAAATTGTTTGGTCGGGGGAATTCCCGCTCCCGCACCAGCCGCGCCATTCTCATGGGTCACGCCATCGACTGCGGCGAGGAGAGGGATTCAGGGCGACTGTGTGCAGTGGCGAACGTTGGTCTTGGCCTCGAATTTGTTGAATCCTCGTGGCACCGTCCAAGTCGTGCCGGTGTTGCCGGTCCGCGACGGTTCAAGTGCCGTCCAAGTGACGGTACGGCTTCAATGGACGGAACGCACCTCAACGCAACGTACGCGTGCGGTGGCGTTTCAGACCGTGATAGAGCCGGAATAGAGGGTATCAAGTGGGTATGCATAAAACGAGAGTGCAGGGGGTGCCCATGGGGCGATTGCTGGGTGTGCAGGCGCATGACCAGAAGGGCTTCACGCTCATGGAGGTCATGGTTGCAACGATGATGACCACCGCTATTGTGGCGGCGGGGTTCAGCGCGCTCGTCGTGAGCCAAAAGAGCGCGCGTATTACCGGGCAGATCGGTCAAACCCAGGCGACCGCGCGAACCGCTCTCGACATGATCACCGCGGATCTGAAGCTGGCCGGATTCGGGATGCGAGGATTAACAACGGCTGTAGGCGGATGTCACATCAATGGCATGCCATCGGCGCTGATTCCTGGCGACAATAATCCGTTAGGAGCCGATTTCGGGTCCGACACCGTTTCTATGGTCGTTCCGATGACGAACTCGATTGCCGCTGTGGGGCCGCTTTGGCAGGTGTTTCTTCCCCCTGGAGGAATTATCGGCGGATTAGGTGGGGCAATTACCAATATTCCGATGCCGGCCAATGCCACAAACGCGATGGCTAACGCGATCCCTGGTGGCGCGGCCGCCCTTCTTGGCATGCCGGTTTCTTTGGGAGGCGTGTCTGGCTCGGCAATTTTGTCCGTGAATGCCGGAGGGCTGACGCTGAATCCGGCTATTCCTGGGCCGGTTGCATTCGGCGGGGGCACTCAGGTCTACCTGCTTCAGTGCATCACTTATCAGGTGATTCCTCCCCCCGATGCACTCAATCTTTGCCAGGGATCTGCGCCCTGCTTGGTACGCGGCGCTGTTCCGATTGCCATGGTGGGGCCTGGCGGACCGCCGAACTGTAACCAGAATAATTCTGGCTGCATCCCAATTATGGATGGAGTAGAGGATCTTCAACTGGCCTATGCCTGCGACGGCTGCGATCCTCGCGTGAATGACGCGAAGCCTGACTTGCAGCCGGATGACTTGAATTTGTCCAACCAGTTCGACCAGGCCGATTTCATTACTGATCGGAACTGGTTTGGCACGGCTGGACCCTATGGCACCTACATGACTCCGAGCAAAATACGATTAGTTCAAGTCAACATCGTTGCTCGCGAAACCCGAGCCGATCAGGGTATAGGGGAAGCTAATTCTACGCCGGTGCATAGCATGACGATTCCGGTTGTCAGCGACCACAATCATGCGAATGGCGTTTTTGCTTTCGGGGATAATGCCTCTCCGGCGCAGCAAGCGGCCTACTTCCAGTTTCGCCGGCGCATCTTGACCAGGACCATCGAACTTCGCAACCAAAGGCTGTAATCATGTTGACCTGTCATGCGACATCGAACAAGGGCTCGCTATGCAGTGATGAACGAGGGACGTCGTTCATGACGGTCATGCTGTTGATGTTGATTACCGGTTCCTTAGGGGTTGCTGCGTTAACCATGAGCGGGCTTGAAAACTCGATGGCCGGCTCGATTCGCATGGTCGAGGAGGGCACCAGTGCTGCGGAGTCCTGTGTGGGAACTGCGGTTCGCGCGATCCGATTAACAATCGATGACCCAGAAATGGATGATTCTGCGGCGATTCTTATTGCGCCGCTCGGACCCGTTCCTGCCCTTAATAAGGCGGTGTTCACACAGGAAATAAATGGAACGCTCAGGAATAATTCAGACGTCGCGATAGGGGCTGGCAACGTGCCTAATCTCACGATGAATGTGAACGGATATGTGGTGAACGGAGATATCGATTTTCTCTATTCCAAGCAAAGGGTTGGAAGTGACTTTACCGAGCCAACCTACGATCAATTCTATCGCGTAGACTGTGTGGCGGCGAATGCGGCGACAGGCGCTACCAGCCGGGTTATCGTAACTTTTGATTGTCTGAACACCACCGGTGAAGGCTGTGTAAAGCGAGGAAGTAATGGCTGAGGAACAACCTAGGACAAGTGCCTGGATCATGAACCGTCAACGGCAGAGTGGCAGTATTTTGATTCGGTGGCGTGGCGTGGCAACGGTTTGTTTGGTTGTTGCTGTTTTTATTGCCATGGCTGCCTCCCCATCGAGTTATGCCGATGAGCCGTTTCCGGCTGCCGTGGCGAGTTATCCGACGGGGAAAATTACATCGATTCACGAGACAACCTTTCAGATTGACGGACGAACAGTCAGTCTTGCGCCGGAAGCCGTATTGGTCGATCGCCATGGCGATCCGTTGCCGCCGGCTGCCCTGAGAGTCGATATCGATGTGAGATATCACATCCAAAAAGGAACCATCGACAAAATCGATTGGATGCTGCTGATTCTTCCCGAATAAGAAAAACCTGAGGGATGCAATGCGCGACCGTACGTTGCAGGGGGTGAACATGGAGGGTGCCATGAAACGCCGGAAGATCGCATTTCGTGGAGCCGTCATTACCGCGTTGGCTTGTGTTCTTTTGGGGCCGAATACCAGCTCCGCTCAAACGATGGATCAATACTATGCGGTGCCTCCATTTGTGAGCGACCAGGTCCTTCCGAACATCATCTTGCTGCTCGATAACTCAGGCAGCATGAGCGGATTGGCATGCGACCGGAATGACGATGGGGATTGCGTGGACGGGGCCGACCAAGCTTTTGCCAGCACCACGACCTATTCAGGCTATTTCGATTCTCTCACCTGTTATGCCTACGACACGACGGACACGCGCTTTGAGCCGGCTTCGACGAAAGCCCTCTTGTCTACGGATTGCACGACCACCCAATGGGACGGCAATTTTTTGAACTGGGCGACCTTTAGACGATTCGATGCATTGAAAAAATCGATGATCGGGGGCGACTGTGTTGTGGCGCGGGCAGCGGATGGGACATGTCCTACGAACGGAACGCCACCCTTAAAGACTGTTCGCACACAAGCCTCGGGTGTCAATACCGAGTTGGCATCGATAGCGATTGGGGCTCTGGTTGGGAGAATTCCCCTGGCGGACAGAGCCGCCGGTCCCGGGACCGTATATTTCGGAACGGATGCCGCCTATTTTTGCGTCGATAACGATAACTCTTTCAATAGCAATTGTAGTGACGGCTATAGCCAGCGGAAGTAC
This sequence comes from Nitrospira sp., assembly GCA_022226955.1. Taxonomy (NCBI): domain Bacteria; kingdom Pseudomonadati; phylum Nitrospirota; class Nitrospiria; order Nitrospirales; family Nitrospiraceae; genus Nitrospira; species Nitrospira sp. Next base: position 170,423 of record CP092079.1, on the reverse strand, counting down.
GAACTGAAGATTGGTTACAGCACGGAGCCGGCCGGTGTGATTCAGCAGATTGGCGCGCAGGCGAGGTTCGGCTTATTTGAGTTCAAGCCGGCCGGCGATGGCGCCAGAATGTTGGTGGGCGTTGGGTCCCGGCAATCGATCGATTTTAGTGGAGGCGCGGTCGAAACATTTAACACGAACGTTGCGGCAATGGTCGATGCGGTGCAAGAGTCGTTTCCCTCGACCTGGACGCCGCTCTCTGAGTCGCTCTATGAGACGGTTCGATATGTAGCGCAGATTAATTCCACATATCTTCCCGGATCGTACGTGTTTCCCATCGCTTTTTCAGGCGGTAATTCCAATGGTGTAAGTTTTGCCGCCAATGGCGTTGGTTCTATCGGAACATCGGAGATCTCGGCTCTGACTGGCACGGAAACCTGCCCAGCTGGATATATTGCTAACGCTTGCGGTCGCGATCCATTTTTCTTCGGAAGCAATCACACGCCGCCCTGGGCTTCAACCTCGACTCAGGTGACCTGTTGCAAGACCTTTGTCATTCTTGTGACGGATGGAGCGCCGACGCAGGATACGAATATTCCCGCCGGGCTGCGCGATTATGCGCACGGTCAGCATGGACAGCATTGTGTCGGTGGCAATTCGATCATTCATGCGCCTAATGGGACCTGTAATACAAATCAAAACACGCCACCAGCCACGCTGCTTGGCGAGCATAAAACTGATTATGCAGATAGCGGCAACCATTATCTTGATGATGTGGCATTCTGGGCGCACACGAATGACATGCGGCCCTGTAGTGGGACGGCTGATGGAACCATTCCGGTGCTGGGAGTGACCGGCCACTGTTTGCAGGGTTTTCAGAATATCACGTTCTATACCTTTTTTGCCTTCGGGAATATTGCCGGTCGTGAAATCTTGATGCATGCCGCGCGGCTCGGTGGATTTGAGGACACCAACGGAAATAATCTTCCTGATTTGACGTCGGAGTGGGACAAGGTCATTAACGCGACGGGCGCGCCGGGGACCGACGGGATTCCGGATAATTACTTTGAGTCTTCCAACGTGGATGATCTGCAAGACCGCTTGATGGCGGCGATTACGGCGATTCTACGAAAGAGTGCGTCAGGTACGTCGATTTCAGTGTTGGCGACGTCATCCACGGGCGAAGGGTCTATCTATCAGGCCTATTTTTTTACAACCGATGTGGGGCAGAGCGGCGCCAATGTGAAATGGACGGGGTATACCCATGCCTTGTTTGTCGATACCTTCGGAAACTTCCGCGAGGATACTAATCAGGATGGAGTCCTGACCTACGAACTAGACCGCATCATCGTGAGCCGGTACGACAATGATCCGTCCAGTCCGAACTACCAAAAGGTCATGGTCGACAAGTTTGAGGATATCAGCCCTGCAGATGGCGTTGCCGACAGCGCCACCCCGGTGTTTACCGGCGACCTTCGGTCGGTGTTACCGATATGGGAGGCGGGGAAAGAGCTGGCGCTGGGTACGTCAGCCTCTCGAAAAATTTTGACGTGGATTGATCCTGATAACGATGGTGTTGTCGACGCGGGCGAGCAGATTGACTTTACGACGGCTAATTGTCCGGCTCTGCGAGACTATCTCCGGTATGCAGGCGATGCTTGTTCAGGATCGAGCAATGCCATGAATCTGATTAACTTCATTCGGGGAGATGAGGTGGCTGGGTTGCGGACACGCATGTTGGAAGTTCCTGTTGGAAGCGGCAATTTCAAAGTGTGGAGCCTTGGAGACCCGATCCATTCAACTCCCACGGTCGTTGCGGCGCCTAAAGCACGCTATGATTTAGCGTATGGCGATGCAACGTACACCGCGTTTTATGCGAAGTATCGTATGAGACGACAGGTTGTCTATGTGGGAGCCAACGACGGCATGCTCCACGCATTCAATGGAGGTTTCTACCACAAAGGGGATAATCCAGCGACCAACACGACGGTCGAACATGGCTGGTATACAAAAAATAAGATAGACAACTCCAGCGGTCCTAACCTCGGCGCTGAGCTATGGTCGTTTATTCCGCACCAACTGTTACCGCAGTTGCAGTGGTTGGCGCGGACAGATTACACCCATGTGTATTATGTCGATCTCAAGCCGACGATCACGGAGGCGCGAGTCTTCACCCCTGATGCCGATCATCCCGGTGGGTGGGGCACAATTCTCATTGGAGGATTCCGGATGGGCGGCAGCTGCGGACAATGCGCAGTCGGATTGGGAGCGCCTCCGATGACCGCCACAATCGGTGGAGTCTCTCGCACATTCCACAGTGCGTACTTTGCGCTGGATGTGACCAATCCCGAAGTGGACCCCAAACTGCTATGGGTGTTCACCGATAGTGGATTAGGGTTGACCACGAGCTATCCGGCTGTAGCGCGCATGAATCCGACGACGGATTCCTCTATCGATCCTACGAATGAGAAATGGTATGTGCTCTTTGGGTCTGGCCCGAATGGGTATCAGGCTGATCTGCCTTCCACTCCTGAGCAGAAGGCCAGTCTCTATACTGTCGATCTGAAATTTGGGCCAAAGGCTGCGGCCGGAGGGAGTTTGACCACGATGCCGGTAGGCACTTGGCGATCTTTTATGGGGCATGTCGTGGCCGTTGACAAAGATGGGGACTGGAGGACGGACGTCGCTTATGCGGCCAGGACTCTCCATGACGGATCATTGCCCTGGCGAGGAAAGATGTATCGCTTGACCATGGGATGCTCTGCGGCTCCCTGCGCTCCGACCAGTTGGGGGATTGCCAGCGGGGGGAATCGCGTACCGACGGAGGTGCTGGATACATTTTGGGACGCGGCCAGTTCAACGACCAAGGAGATGGGGCCTTCCGCGGCATCTCCGGCGGTGACAGTCGATGACGCCAATAAGATGTGGGTGTTCTTTGGCACGGGGCGCTATTTTAGTAATCCGGACAAAGTCGATAACACCATACAACGATTATTCGGGGTCAAAGATTCCGTACTGAGTGGAACTTGCACGGAAAGCAGTATCACGAGTTGTTACGATGATGATCTTGTGGATGTAACCAAGGCGGTCATCTGCCTCATTTGTAGCGGGAGTACCAATCAAGTCACAGATCCCACAAATCCCGGAGTGACTTCGTTTAATGGGACAGGTACGACTTCTATGATGGGTTTGGTGCAAAGCAAGGATGGATGGCGGGTGAGTTTGCCAGGCCCTGTGACGCTGACCGATTCGGTTAGCGGGATTGCGACGAACTACGCGGCTGAGCGGTCTGTGGTGAATCCGACGTTGTTTGCCGGGACGATCTTTTTCCCGACTTTCGCGCCGGCGAGTAATTTCTGTGCCTCCGACGGCGTGAGTTATCTCTATGTGTTGTTCTATAAAACGGGCACAGCTTCCACCGTGCCGGTAATTGGAACGACGCCGTCTGGTTCAAATACGCTTGTAAATAGCAAGAGTAGTAATGGGGTTGGGTTAGGGTCTAGCGGTACCGTGCATTGCGGTCAAGACTGTAGCTTCAAAAATCAAATGTCTTCTGGTAATTCCACATCGATCGATGTGAACCCCGAGGGACATTACAGCCGCTTTGTGAATTGGGTGCATCAGCGAGACTAGGCTATCGAGAGGCACGAACAGGCATAGAGCATTTGGGGTGTCTCTCGATGGAAAGTGAGTGTTAGGAAGATATGTATTCTCAGCATCATCGACGATTGATTGTAGGGGTTGGAGCTCTGGGCTTGCTGTGCGGGACCGCTTGTAGCGGTGGTGGCACAGGGGATGGGCCCTATGCCAAGGCTCAAGTAGCGGCAAATCAACCCCCAGTTGTGATCGCCGCCAAAATTCTCGATACCCCGCTATCATTGACGGCTCCTGTTTCTGTGCAAGTCCAAGCTGAAGATCCGGAGCGGGAAGCTGTTACCTTCCAATATCAATGGTATGTGAATGAAGCTCCCCTGGCGGGTCAAACGAATCCGACGTTGCCTGCGGAAGGGCTCCGACGCGGCCAGCGTATCAGCGTCGAGATTGTTCCTGCCGACTCCGTGCAGAAAGGCCGGGTCTATAAGACGGCAGAAGCACTCGTTGGAAATACTCCTCCCACGGTTTCCTCGGTAGTCTTGCAGCTCGCGGATAGCGGCGCCAGAGTTGAGTCGAACGTTACGGCCAGCGATCCTGATTATGATCGGATAGATCTCACCTATAGATGGCTTCAAGGGAACATTGTCATCAAGGAAGGTGAGGAGGCATCGCTCTCTACCAAGGGACTGAGCCCAAAAGTGCCCGTGTTTGCAGAGGTCACTGCACGGGACCCAGAAGTGGCGAGCAAGCCATTTCGCTCCATGCCTCTTTTGCTGGACAACCATGCTCCCCAAATCGTCTCGACTCCTCCTGTCCCCTCAGGGACAGGAAGATACGAATATTTTGTCAAGGCTGTTGATGAAGATGGCGATCAAATTGCGTTTCAGTTGGAGCAAGCGCCTTCTGGAATGACCATTGATGAAACAACTGGCCGCCTCAGCTGGACGGTGCCGGCCAATCACGTCGGTGTGTTTCATGTGAGAGTGCTTGCGAAAGATGGACAGGGCGTTGCCGCCTATCAAGAATTTGATTTAACTTTTGCAAATGAAACCGCATCTGCCAAGCCTGCCGGTGTCTGATTCATCGATCCGCTTGTCTCGCCTTTTCGTCCTCTGCTAGAATCTTCTCAACTAGAATGTCTAGGGGGAGACTAACCCGCATTTGTGCGTAAACTAAAACTACGAGAAGGCACGAATACTGCCGCCCTCTTCGGTCACCACGACCGACACCTCAAGCTCATTGAGGACGATCTTGGCGTGCGATTGTCCGCGCGCGGTGAAGAGGTTACGCTCGACGGTCTTCCCGACGCGACCCGCCAGGCTGAACGGATTCTGTTCGAACTCGCCAATCTCACCAACGAAGGGCTGGTCCTTCAGGCGGACGATGTCACGCATGCGTTGACGGCATTGCGCCAGACTCCTGATGTCTCCATCAAGGAGGTCTTGACCAATGCCACGACAATCGTCACGAAAAAACGGTTTGTCGGTCCGAAATCTCCCACTCAGAAATCTTATATCGAGGCGATTGAGAAACACGATATTGTGATCGCGATTGGGCCAGCCGGTACCGGGAAGACATACCTGGCCATGGCCATGGCGGTCAGCGCTCTCATGAAGAAAGAAGTGAGCCGCATCATTCTGGCGCGGCCCGCGGTCGAGGCCGGGGAGAAGTTGGGCTTTTTGCCAGGTGATATGTTTGCGAAAGTAAATCCGTATCTTCGTCCGCTGTACGATGCCTTATTCGACATGATGGATATGGAGCGGGCGAATCGCATGATTGAGCGCGGCGATATCGAGATTGCGCCATTAGCGTTCATGCGCGGGCGCACGTTGAACGACTCGTTTGTCATTTTAGACGAAGCGCAGAATGCGACGGCGGAGCAGATGAAAATGTTCCTGACCCGGTTGGGGTTTCATTCGAAGGTGGTCGTGACCGGGGATATTACGCAAATCGACCTGCCATCGGACCGGGTATCCGGTCTTATCGAAGTGAAGGAGATCTTGCGGGACATCGACGGCATTGCCTTCGTGTATTTCGATGAGAAGGATGTGGTGCGTCATCGGCTAGTTCAGGACATCGTCAGAGCCTACGATCGGCATCAGTCTACAACCGGCGGCGATTCTAGGAATGCGCGAGGGGCGGCATCGTCTCATCGGTCGCTATCTGACTCCAACAAATGGCCTCCTGCCGGGCCTCCGTTGCGAAATTCCCCAGGCCAACCCCATTAAATGGCGGTCTATGTAAGTGTGCGGCTGACTCGTGTGGCGGTGCGCCAAGCTTTGTTCAAGCGCCTGGCGGAGCGCCTGCTTGCGGCCGTGGGCGAAGCGAAGTCTGAGCTTAGCATCGATCTCGTGGGCGACGGACGCATGCGCCGGTTAAATCGAGAATACAGAAAAAAAGATCGCACCACCGATGTGCTGGCCTTTGCCATGCGGGAGTCGGCCGGTCCGGTGTCTATGCTGCTCGGCGATGTCGTGATTTCCATCCCGACGGCGCAACGGCAGGCGAAAGAGGGAGGGCGATCGCTCAGTGAGGAAATAGCCTGGTTGTTGGTTCATGGGGTGTTGCATCTCTGTGGCTACGATCATGAGCGGAGCGATACGGAAGCGCGCCGTATGAAACGGCGGGAACAAGCGATATTAAAAGCGTTGCGGCCGATTCCGACATTGGCGACGGTGCCGAGGGTGCGTCGCATTGACGGTAGGACAGCGAAGGTGAGGAGAGGGTAGCGATGGGATGGTTTCAGAGACTGAGCGATGGGCTCAGCAAGACGCGCCAAGTTGTCCGGCAGTCACTGGATCGAGTGTTGGGGCGCACGCCCGATCCGGCGATGCTGGAGGAGTTGGAAGAGGCCTTGCTTGCGGCGGACTTGGGTGTGCGCGTGGTAGACCGGGTGATGACCCATGTGCGTGAACATGCCAGAGGCGCGGATGCGGCTAGCCCCGAGGCATTGCAAAATGTGTTGAGCAAGACATTGTACGAGGTGTTGGCGCCGGTGCAGGGACCGTCGCTGGAACAGCTGATCGAAACAGGGCCGAAGCCTTTTGTGGTGTTGATGGTCGGAGTGAATGGCGTTGGGAAAACGACGACCATCGCCAAAATGGCGCAGCGGTTGGCGCAGAACGGCCGGCGCCCTCTGCTCGTGGCCGGCGATACTTTTCGCGCGGCGGCGATCGAACAGCTGCAAGTGTGGGCGGATCGGGTCGGTGTGGATGTGATCCGGCATCGCCATGGCGCGGATCCGGCGGCGGTCGCGTTCGACGGCATCGTGGCAGCCAAGGCGCGCGCCGCCGATGTGGTGCTCATCGATACGGCCGGCCGGTTGCATACGAAGTCGAATTTGATGGAGGAACTGCGGAAGGTCGTTCGAGTGATCGGCCAGGCTCTGCCGGGAGCGCCGCATGAAATTCTGCTAGTGCTGGATGCGACGGTCGGGCAGAACGCGCTGGTGCAAGCGCGGCAGTTCAAGGAAGTCGTCGGTGTCACCGGATTGGCGCTGACCAAGCTCGATGGCACGGCGCGCGGTGGGATTGTCGTGGCCATAGCCGAGGAGTTGAAGCTGCCTGTTCGTTTGATCGGTGTGGGAGAGGCGGTCGAAGACTTGCAGGATTTCAATCAGGAAGCCTTCATTGCTGCGCTATTCGGCCAGCCGGCCGCTCGGTCATAACCCGCCATTTTCTTTTCGCTCCCAATTGCCTGTGTTATGGTGGTGTCGTGTTGTGTTGACGCCTGTTGTCGACGGAATTGACCCGATTCAGAGCAGAGGTTTTGCGATGATCAAGATCCTTATTGTCGACGATGACCAGATGAACTGCGATCTTCTCCAGACCGTGTTCATGCGGCATGGGTATCAAGTGATGACTACGACCAGCGGTCGCGAGGGGCTGAACCTGTTCCGCAAGCATGCTCCGCGTATCACGCTGCTCGATTTGCGCATGCCGGAGATGGATGGGTTGACGGTTTTGAAAGAGATTCGAGCCATCGATCCGGAGGCGCCGGTCATTATTTTAGGAGGCGGTGCCACCGAAGTGCAGGAGAATCAGGCGCGCTCCCTGCGCGTCACCGATTTTATCCGTCGAGGCCTGTCTCTCGACATTCTGGTCGAAGCGGTGCATCGAGTGTCGCAGTTGCCGGCGCGGCCTAATCCGTCGCCGGTTCCTCCAGTTCCAGCGTTTTCAGGGCAGGAGACCGCGGAGTCGGTGCTCGTCGTCGATGACGATCCGCTAGTGCGCGATTTGCTCGTGCAGTTCCTCAGCCTGCGCGGGTATCGAACGCTGGGTGTGAAGGATGGACATGAAGCGTTGCAGGTCGTCGAACAATCTGCGCCAGACCTGATATTGCTCGATATGGTGATGCCCGGGCTGTCTGGGATCGACGTCTTGAAAACGCTTCGGGAAAAAGAGTATCCCGGCGGCGTCATCATCATGACCGGGAGCCACAACGAAGAGATGCTGGAAGAGGCTTGGTCGTTGGGGCCGCAAGAAGTGTTGGGGAAGCCGATCGCACTCGACCGCTTATTGACCGCCATCCAGCTTGTGCTCGTGTGCCGCGAGTGCTAAAACCCTTCAGATGCCAGCCGGAACCGCGCGCTTTTATTTCATCGCTCGTCTCATTGGATTGTCGCTGCTCCTACCCCTGACACAGGGGCAAGCCGGCGATCTTCCGACGCCTGCTCCTGCCATTATTCGGCATGAACTTCGTGCCAGCATCGACCCTGACCAGCATCAGCTGACCGTGATCGACCGGATGGTCGTGCGAGTCGATGGCTCTCGGCCAACGTTGGCTTTCACACTGGCGAAGTCGTTGCGCCCTAGCAGTATTGCGCTGGTGACAGAGGCGGGAAGGGGGGAACCTCTCACTCCCGTCTCGATGTCGCCGGACGATAGTGAGGCCGGTTCCAATCTGCAAATCCTTCGTCTTTCGCTGTCGGATCGCCAGCAAGGAAATCAGCAAGGGGAGATTACGCTGGAATGGCGCTATCGCGGGACGATCGACGATCCGCCGCGCGAGCCGCGTCATCTGAGATTCGTGACGCCGAGCGAAACGTCCGGACATATCGGCCCAGAAGGCGTGTATCTGAGCAGCGAAACAGGCTGGTATCCCGATCTCGCCGGTTCACTCGCCTCCTACCATGTGACGGTTGAGATGCCGAATGGCTGGACCACGGTGAGTCAGGGGCGTGGGGAAACGAAGCAGAATTGCGCCCAGCCTCCTTCCGATGAGGCCTGCCGCACTGTGCAAAGGTGGAACTCGGGTGTGACCGAAGCGCTCACTTTGGTGGCCAACCGATTCGCGGTCAAGACAAGGGATTGGAAGAGTGCCAGCGGGCAAGCGGTCCATCTGGCTGCCTATCTGTTTCCCGACGATGCCACGCTGGCGGATGAATATCTGGATGCGACGGTAAAATACCTCGACGCCTATGTTCCGTTGCTGGGCGCGTTCCCGTTCGAGCAGTTTGCCGTGGTGGAAAACTTTTTTGCGAGCGGCTTGGGGATGCCGTCCTTTACCCTGTTGGGGAGCGGCAGCATCAAGCGCCACTACACGCAGCCCTATGCCTTGGGGCATGAGATCGTCCATTCCTGGATCGGCAACGCGGTATGGAATCGCCCCGAGAGCGGCAATTGGGTCGAGGGGCTGACCACGTATCTGACGAATTATTACTGGCACGAGTTGGTCCACGACGACCGGCAAGCGCGCGAGCAGCGACGATTGATGTTGCAGGGCTACAGTCTCTATGTGACGCCGCAGTCGGACTATCCCATCGCAGCGTTTCAACGAAAGAGCGATGAGAAAGACAATGCCATCGGCTATCAAAAAGCGGCGATGGTGTTTCATCAGTTGCGGATGGAGATCGGCGACGAGGCTTTCTGGCGCGCGGTGAAGCAGCTAATCAAAGAGTATTCGGGACGGCATGCCGATTGGCAGGATCTTGAGCGGGTATTTACCGAGGTTAGCGGGCAGGAGTTGCGGTGGTTCTTTGCGCAATGGATCGAGCGGCCTGGCGCGCCTGCCATAGGCATTTCCGAAGCGAACGCATCGCTCATTCCCGGTCAGCCACAGACGTATAAGATACGTGTCAGGTTAATGCGTGAGGGCGGAGCGTTTCGGTTCATTCTGCCGCTGGCCATCGCAATGAAAGGGTCGACCACTTCGGTGAGGGTGCCTTTGTCCGCCGGTCAACAGGATGTCGAATTGGTGGTGCCAGCTGAGCCGTTGACGGTCTCGCTTGATCCCGAGTTCATGAGTCTCCAGCGGCTGAAGCGGGAACAATTGGCGCCGGTGTTGAATCTGTTTGTAACGGACCAGCGAAAGGCGTTGTTGCCGCTGTTTCCTGACAGCGCGACGCCGTTCAAGGAGCTGGTCGCCCGGATCGAGGCGCATAACGCGCAGGCTTCGCAGGGTTCGACAGAACGGAAGACGGATATTCTTCCGGCGGAAACCGGCGCGCTGCCTCCGTCAGGGTCGGTGTTGATTGTCGCGACATCGGATTACCATACTCAGGTACAATCGTTGATCGCGCAGGCCTGCGGAGATTTGGCGCAGGTGGGGCGGGAGTGGTTTCGTCTTGCCGGCACATCCTACGATGGCCGCCGCATGGCGGCGCTCTGGTCTTGCCACCGGCCGGATGCGCCAGGGTCGGTTGTCACGGTTGTCTATGCCATCGATCCCACGGCGGCCGTGAAGATCGCCCGGCTCCTCTTCTTTTATGGCTGGCAGAGCGCGGTGGTATTTGATGACGGTACGGTGACAAAACGAGACATGTGGCAGGAGTTTCAGGCAATGAAGGAGGTTCGACTCGATGAACAGCGGTAACCGAACTTGCAGTCTGACGGGCCGTTTGATCGGTGTTGCGATCGCGCTCATGCTGTGGCCGCAGGTTGGCGCGGCTGCCGACCGCGCCAAGGCTCCGGCGCAAGCCAAGGCCCCGGCGAGCGCCGAGCGGCACTTCAAGAACATCAAACAGCTCACCTTCGGCCGGCAAAACGCCGAGGCCTATTTTTCCTTCTCGGGGAATAAGCTCATCTTTCAATCGACCAACAACTGGATGAAAGACACGTATGCGGCGACGTTGAAGCCGGACGACATTCCGCTGGGCTGTTATCAGATGTACGTGATGGATCTGGACAGCGAGAGCGTGCGCCTCGTGAGCACGGGGTCCGGTTCCACGACCTGCGGGTATTTTTTCCCGGGCGACCGGCGCATCCTCTATTCCTCCACCCATCTCCACGGCCCGAACTGCCCGCCTAAACCGAAGCGGGACGGTGCCTATCGCTGGGCCCTCGACGATTATGATCTTTTCGCCGCCCGCATCGACGGGCAGGAGATGCAGCGGCTGACCAATACGCCCGGCTATGATGCGGAAGCCACGGTCTCGCCGGACGGCAAAACCATTATCTGGACCTCCGTCAGAGACGGCGACTTGGATATTTACGCGATGGATCTGGATGGATCGCACCATCGCCGCCTGACCGACGATGTCGGGTACGATGGCGGGGCATTCTTTTCACCGGACAGCAAACGCATCGTTTATCGGGCCTCGCATCCCACGGACCCAGCCGAGATCGCGAAGTACAAAGAGTTGCTGGAGCAACGGCTGGTCGAGCCGGGCCAGCTTGAACTGTTCATCATGAACGCCGACGGCAGCGGACGGCATCAAGTGACGTCCAACGGCGCGTCGAACTTCTCGCCGTTTTTTCACCCAGACGGGAAGCGAATCGTGTTCTCCTCGAATGTCGAGACCCGCGGCGAGGGCGGCAGGCCCAGCTTTCATCTCTATCTCGTGGGCGATGACGGCGCTGGATTGGAACGCCTGACATTCGAAGGCCAGTTCAACAGCTTCCCGATGTTTTCGCCGGACGGCAAACGTGTCGTGTGGGTCTCCGATCGCAATACGAAACAGCCGGGGGAATTCAATGTGTTCCTGGCGGAGTGGGTGCCGTAAGGGAGCGATGAGGGATGAGTAATCAGTGATGGGCGAGGCAGCGAAGGACGAACAACCCAGCGTGGTTCCTGCCCATCACTCATCGTCCACCACCCATCGCTGGGCCCGCCTTGCGTCTCTCACCAGCCTGGTGGCGGCGCTGGCTTGTGTGTTCTGGGGTTTCCGCCAGCTCGATGGCCCCACCGCGCGTTATCTGCGAACGATTACCACGCCGGAAGGCGGCGGGACCCTGACGATTCCCTGGATGGCGTTCGTTAGCCATGCTGGAAACTGGATTGGCGACGGACGGCAGTTGCTGATCGTCAGTGCGATCCTCTTGGCTGTGGGGTGGATGTGGCCGGCTTCGCGCGGCCTTGCGACGGGCGTGCAAACGCTGTGGGCGCATGGACTGGCGACGGTGCTGGTGCATACGGTGAAGCATCTTGTCGGCCGGCCGCGGCCGAAATTCTCCGCATCGGGCGATTGGTCCATCGCGCCCTCGCTAACCTCCGGGTTCGATTCATTCCCTTCCGGCCATACCACGGCAACCTTTGCGCTGGCGATTGTGTTGAGCCGGCGATTCCCCATGTTGGCGGCGCTGTTCCTGGGTATCGCGGCATTTGTCGCACTCAGCCGTGTGCTGCGCGGATCGCATTTTCCCAGCGATGTGTTCGGCGGGTGGGTGCTGGGAACAGTGAGTGGGATGGTTGCGGTCGCGCCGTGGAAAGACTGGCGGCAGTCGGTCGAGTCCGCGCTCTATCATGCCGCCATTGGAACGGTTTGGGGATTTGCGCTGGTCTGGGCGCTGGCCTATCCGGTCGAGCAAGGGCCGGAGAGTATGGTGCTCATCGGGGCAGGCGCGTTGCTGGTGGCTATCGGTCTGTGGAGTCGCATCCGTGGATGGCAGGCGAACCAGGCGCTTCCTGCATCGAGTTTAGCGCGAGGGGCGGTCATGGCGATGGCCATTGGATTGTCGTTGATGTCCACGGCCCCTATTGTGATGGCGGCTGTTGGATTGCTCTGTACTGCGCTGTGGTTTCGCGAGAATCGGATACCGGCGGCAGCGGAAGAGCCGCGAGGGATTGCTGCGCTGAGGGAGTGTGAGTTGCTGGCGGCCGTGCTGGCAAGTGGCGCGATTTGTATTGCCGCGCGCGGTATTCTGCCGCTGTCCTGATCCGTCTCGTCCTCAGTGGCCGAAGACCTTGGGTTCAAGCGCCGGTGGCGGCGGGAGCAATCCTTCCGGAATCTTCACCATCGGTTCACTGGCCAAGAGCAGATAGCCGTAGCGCTTTAAGATCGGCTGATAGTTCTTCAGATCCCCCGGCAACCTGTCCACAAACGATTCTGGCAGCAGGATCATCGTGCGGCCCGGCTGGCCCAGAGCCGTGCGAAGTTTTTCTTCTTCGCCGGATCCCACGAAGAGGACTTTCCGTCTGGCATAAAAAGCCGTCGAGGGCCTCGTCGCCCCATAGGCGATCAACTGTTCGCCCGGCGCCAGGTTCAATCCTGCCGCATAGGCCAGCTCCTGCTGCGGCGCGACAAAGTATTTATTGGCCGCGGGCAAGACGAAGATCATCAGCACAAGCACGACGCCGAACAGCGACCCGCCGGCCGCCCAAAATGCCGCGCCGCGCCGGTTGTCGGACAGGCCGAATAATCCGACCAGCCCCATGCCGATCAACAGCACCGTGGCGGCGACATAGGGCCCGCTGCCCAGCGAGAGCTGGGTGGCCAGCGGATATTCCTTCGTGAGTTTGCCTGCCAGCATCGTGTCGTAGATCCAGGGCAGGCAGGCCATCGCTCCCGCCAAGGCAAATCCCAGCCACATGATTAGGTGAACGGAGGCATTGGCTCCTCGCGTGGCAGGGTCTCTCACGCAGCGGGACCAATAGGAGGCAGTCAGCATCGCGGCAGCGGGAAAGAGCGGCCCGATGTAATGGGGGAGTCTCGTCGATGAGAGCGTGAAAAATATGAAGGTTGCGAAGATCCATGCGGCGGCAAACCAGTCGAGTTTATCAGCCTGTGCCGCATCGGATACCGCGCTTGTTTTGCGCGCCTCGCGCCAGTTCTTATAGGCGGCGGGCCAGGCGAAGAGCAGCCAGCCGCTCCAAGGGAAAAAGCCGAGTAGTAATACCGGAAGATAGAACAAAAATCCGAAGCTGTGCCCTTCCATCGGTTTGAGGAAGCGCCCGACGGTGTTGGCTTGCGCGGAATCGGTGTATTCGCTGCCATGAAGCCACCACATGCCGGCATACCAGGGTACCGCAATCAGGATTGTCAGCGCCGTGCCCGCGAGCGGCCGTCCATTTTGCCAGAAGGGCCGCCATTGTGTTGTGAGTGTCAGGTAGAGCGCGATCACGATCAGCGGAACCAGAAATCCCACCGGCCCCTTGGTTAGCGTGGCGATGCCCATGGCGATGTAGCAAACCCACAGCCATGGCCGTCGCTCGCTGGTGGTCTGAAACCCCAGCCAGAAGGCGACGAGCGAGAGGGTGGTGAAAAAAATCAGCACGCTGTCGGTCAGGGCCATGCGATTGAGCCCGATCATCTGGAGATTGAGCGCGAGCATCAGTGCCCCGAGCAGACCCGTATTCGCGTCCCGCAGACGCGCGAGAAACAGATAGAGCATGAGCACGAGGCCTGTGCCGAAGAAGGCCGACGGGAATCGCGCGGCGAATTCGCTGACGCCGAACATGTTGTAAGAGGCGCCCATCAACCAATAGACCAGCGCGGGCTTGGCGTAGCGAGGTTCGTAATTGAAGGTGGGACTCATCCAGTCGCCGGTCTCGAGCATCTCGCGGCCGGCTTCGGCGTTACGGCCTTCGTCGCGGTCCGTCAAGCCGAGCGCGCCCAGATTCCAAAAGAACAGCATGCCGCAAAGGGCCAGCAGTAATCCGATATGGCGAACGGTGGGAGCTGGAGCGCTGGGCAATGGCCCGGGCGTCTGCGCGACGGACTCGTCCATTACGAGGCACTCTTGGCGGGGTTTGCGGCCTTTGGGCGATAGATCAGCATGAGATTGCGCACGTAGACGACGGCCCCGATGCTTTGTCCAGCAATGAAAACGGGATCTTTTCGATAGATGGCATAGGCCAGGGTGATCAGACCACCGACGAGGCTCAAGTACCAGAACGAGACCGGCACTTTGCTGGCCGCGCTGCGTTCCGAGGCAAGCCACTGCACGATCCAGCGGCCGAAGAACAGCCCTTGGCCGAGAAATCCTGTCACAACCCAGATGGTTTCAGTGGTGAACATAAGAAGAGGGCGTCGTGAGTTAGGTGCGCAGGGTATATCGTAAACAGCGATGTTGCATCCATCGCACGGCGATCAAGTCGTAGAGGCTTTTGAAGAGCCGGTTGCCGACCCCGTATTTCGAGATGCCGTGCGCTCGGGGATAGTGGCTGACCGGAATCTCGGTGACAGTGAAGCCATGCATGATGGCCAGGGCTGGGAAAAATCGGTGCATGCCGGTAAAGAGTTGCAGCTTGTCTACCACGGCGCGCCGGAAGATTTTCAATGAACAGCCGGTGTCGTGCACGCGGTCGCCGGTTACGGCGCTGCGCACCGTGTTGGCGATGCGCGAAGAGATCTTTCTGACGAGACTGTCGTTGCGGGTGGTCCGCCAGCCGCAGACGAGGTCGAAGTTCTGTAGAAGCGGCAGCATCTTGTCGATATCGGCCGGATCGTTTTGCAGATCGCCGTCCAGGGTAATGACCAGGTCGCCGGTGGAATATTTGAATCCGGCGTCGAAGGCGGAGGATTGCCCGTAGTTCCGGTCGAAGTGCAGCACGCGGACGATAGCGGGATGACGCTGCTGCAGGTCGTCTAATAGTTCGCTGCTGCCGTCGCTGCTGCCGTCGTCCACGTATACCAGCTCGAACGATGCCGTTCGGGATTCTTCGCGGGCCGACAATACCTTCAGTACTCGCTCGGTCAGCGGTGTGAGGTTGTCCCGTTCATCTTTGATGGGAATGACGACGGAGGCCCATGGACGGGGTGATGAACTCATGAAGCGTGGGGTTGCCGTGATAAATGTCGCAATGTCGTCACGTTGGCATTCTAACGAATGGCTGGGGGACCGTCAAACGAGGGAGATGATGAGAAGGCGATGAATGATGACTGGCATTACGGTCCTGCAACGATTGTAAACCGCATCGTGCCGATGAGGCTCATCTCGCTCACTTGTTCGCCGGCGTGGATTTCGACTTTGTAGCGCCCCGGCATCCAGCGTTCAGTTTGCGGCAGCAGCTTTAGGTAGCCGCTTTCGTCTTCCAGCGCCATGTGCATGGCGTCCTCGCTCACAATCGTTTCTGGCTCGGCGCCGGGTATTCCGTCGGGAAAGCACCGGCCGAAGACTTTGAACGCCTGGTAATGTTGGTGGAGGGTGAAGACGATGAAGATGGCCGGTGCGTTCACGGGAAACTGTTCGGTCGGATTAACCGGCACAATCTCATGGGTCTGGTGAACCCCCAGTTCTTCTTCAAACCCTTCGGCCATCGTGATGGAACGAAACATCCCCTGCGGGGGCGCATCGAAGTTGTACGGTGCGGCATCTTCCGACCGATTCTGAAACTCTGGGATAGGAAGATTTTTTGTGATGGGCAGTTCTCCGGCCCAGGTGGTGGCTGGCCAGGCAGTCAGCGCCGTAAGGGCGACGAGAATGGGAAAGAGCCGAATCATACGGGAGATTTGGTACACCCGCTTTCCAGAGAGAGTCAAGAGCGAGCCCACACTCTTCCCTTTTTCTCCCCTGTCCCCTCCTTACGAAGGAGAGGGAGTTGAGGACAATAGAGGCGCATTCCCCGATTGCGGCGCTTTCGAGCCGTCTGTTACAATCGCAATCCTTTACGAGGGGCGGGAACCACATGAACACGTTACAAGATGCCGATGCATTGCCGCAGTTGATTGGGGACTACAAGCCGCTGGATCAGTGGCAAGCCCATCTCAATACGCTCTTCTATCGTCTCCGGGGCGATAAGTTGCGGACCTATTACCAGACCTTTGCGTCGGCCGACTATCGGTTGGCGCATGCGCTGGCCGCGGATTATTTCGAGAAAGTCGTGAAGCGGGAGAAGGCCAGCGGAGCCTCGACCGCTCCGCTCATCGTGCATGAATGGGGGCCGGGGAACGGCAATCTGGCCGCCTGTTTCTTGAACCACCTGAAGGCGATCGATAAAGCCGGGCAGGTCTATCCGCGCGTCACATATGTGTTGGTGGACTGGGAGCAGTCGGTGCTGGATAGCGCGCTGGCGCATGCGGATCTGGCTCCGCACAAGGATCGCATCCAGAGCCAGCTGGCCACCGTCGACCAGGTGTCCGGCGCGGCGGACCGCACGGTCGACCGGATTATCTGCAACGAACTGTGGAACGATCTGCCGACCAAGCTGATGGCGAAAAACGCCGGTGAGATCGAAGAGGAATTTCTCCGCCCCAATCTGAGCGAATCGCTTCATGCGACCATTCAGGATTGGTCGGGATTTGTGCGCGCGTTCGAGGCCAAAGATGTTGAGACGCTCAAGACCTTCCCGCCGTTTCTTGATGACCTGGTCTGGGAAAAAGAGTACCGCAAGGTCGAGTGGAAAGATGTCCCATACCGCAAGACGATTACCGAATTTCTGAAGACCATCGACGAACAAGTGCTGGTTCCAATCAATTTAGGCGCCTTCGCGACGTTGACGGAAGCGAAGCGGCTGCTCGCGCCCGATGCGATCGGCTTCAGCGCGTTCGATGCCGGCACGGCGGATATGGACGTCCTTAACGATCCGGACAAGCCTTGCTATGGCCAATTCGGTGGACAGTACAGTTTCATGATCAATTTCTCCTTAGTCGAAGCGGTTGCAAAGCATGTGGGATTGGCGAAGGTCGAGATCGAGCCGCAGCGGGAATTCATCGGCCGGTCGTTGAATACCAACGTCATCACGCTGATGGATCTGCTGGCAACCCATCCTTCTGCCGGGCCGAAGTTGCAGCCATGGGAGCAGGATCTCCTGGTGCTGAAAACCATTAAGGCATTGAACGAGGCTTACGAAAGCCCCTATAGCCGCACGTTGGAGTTTCCATTGCCGCAGAACATGCCGATGGAAGAGCGGGAGACGTTGAACGGGATGGTGCTCTCGCTCAAGCGCACCGGTGTGCCGGACACTGTGGCGTATGTGACCGAGGAAGAATTATCCGCGACGGCGCGAGATTTGGAAGCCGTCGGCTACGATCCCGATACGCTGAATGTGGCGCTCACCGCGCCGCCCAGCCCGATCGAATATCATCATTTTTTCTGTAAGTAAGATATAGAATCGCCGCAATTCTCAGCTCCCGCACGTCGGATTGAAGGCAGATCGGCTCATGAAAACCAGTTTGTTTCGGCTGTAGTTCTGAACGCGTTATCGGCGAGAGTCCGCGTCCTTCGCGCGTTCCCGCGAGTTTCCCCTTGACTTGCCCTTGAATTTTCTATAGCCTTCTCCGCGTTTTAGGTATCTCTCCCCTCTTTCGTAGTAAATCGAGACGCGTCGGCGAAACTAGGCCAACCGCGCAGGTCACACGAGGTACATAACATGTTTGGTTCCTTCGGCTGGATGGAATTGATGCTGATCTTGATCATTGTGTTGATCATTTTCGGCGCTGGCAAATTGCCGCAACTGGGCGAAGGGTTGGGCAAGGCGATCAAGGGGTTTAAGAAGTCCGTGCATGAGGCCGATGCCATCGATGTGACGCCGGGCGATCAGCCGCAGGCCGCGCCGTCGCAAGTCACGGCTCAGCAGGAAACGGCGCCTCCGCCGCAGGCCGCGCCGACCCAAGCCGCACAGCCGGGACAACCGAAACAGGGATAAGAAAGCAGTGAACCGGGATTGAGTGATGCGCGATGAGCGACGACAGCCAAACTCTCTCACCGGTCATTGGGTTACACCATGTTTGGATTAGGTGCCGGCGAAGTCTTAATTATCCTGGTAATCGCATTCCTGCTATTCGGGCCCAAGCAACTTCCTGAAGTCGGGCGGCAGGTTGGCAAGGCCGTCAAGGGGTTCAAGGAGACGGCGGAAGATCTGCGGAAGTCGGTAGAGCCCGAGATCAACATGATTCAGCAGGAAGTGAAGATGGTCGAGCAGGATTTCCAGGCGTCGATGAAAGAAGCGGAAGAGGAAATCAACGCGGCCGGGCAGCGGGCGGAGGACGGGACCAAGTCCATCAGCCAGTCTGGACAGGTGTAGATTCGCGGGAACGGAATCCTTTCAGGGAAGGAGGTGGCGGGAAGCGCTGCACCGGACTGAAAGGGAGATTTTTGAAGGCAGACGCCGGAATTCTTTGTACAAGCAAAACGCGCGCAACGGAAACGAACGATACACAATGTCGGTGAAGTGGCAGGGTCGGGACAAGGAAGTTGTCGTAGTGGAGGTAGTTGGATCTCAAGTCGGCAGCCTGTCTGTAGGAGTGGAGCCAACAGGGGCTGTTATCCAATTCACAGGAGGAACGCTATGAGACGAAGCAAGGATGCAACAAAGTGGGTGCTGGCAGCGGCCCTATTGGTCGCGATGCCGATCGGCCTGGCCTTGGCCGATCCGCCAGTAGCCCCGACCGTGATCGATCGGCCTATGCACGGTGTGCCGGTGCCGCGTGGGATGCCGGACCTGATTCCCTATTGGAGTTTCGATCCGCCCAAGAGCCCGTTGTTCGATATCAGCAAGTTCACCCTGTCAGGCGACGCGCGCATCAGGGGAGAGTCGCGGACCAATCCTAATTTTGCCGCTTCGAAAGCCGATACGTTTATCCAGCAGTGGGCGCGGCTCGGGCTGAACTATGCCATTTCTCAAGATGTGGACGTGTTCACCCAGATTCAATATTCGAAGAACTGGGGTGGCGCATCAACCAATGCTGGTTTGGCGAATGACTCATCCTCGCAGACGGGGAACACTAATGGTAGTGTGCTCGGCGTGCGTCAGGCCTTCATCATGATCCGCAACCTGGGTGTTGACGGGTTGAGCCTGAAGGTCGGTCGTCAATTGGTCGTGATGGGTAACCATCGTCTGTTCGGCCATTTCGACTGGAACAACCAGGCGTTTTCGCATGACGGTATCACGTTCCAATACAACCAGCCCATGTATGAAGTGTGGGGAGGTTGGTTGCACGCAGGAAATTCTGATGCTGTTGCTGCTGGCGCATCAGCTGGTGCGGTTGCGAACGCTGCCACCGGTGGTGGGCAAAATGCCGACATCCTCTTCACGCGCGTAGCCTTCAAGCCGATCGCTGGTTTGGCAATCGAGCCTCTCTGGGTTTGGCAGAACAATAAGACGGGATCAAGCCCGGCGGGCGGTCTCGGTGTTACTCCTCTTGCTCCTGGAGCCAACGGTATTCTTGCTGCTCATGCCCCTGGGCAAAGCCGGCATACCCTCGGTGGCCGGGTCGCTTATCGGCAGGGCCTGTTCGATGGAACGGCTGAAGCCTATTGGCAGACCGGACATTTTGAGCTGAGCAATGGTCAAAATCTCAGCATCAACGCAGTCGCCATGGCCGTCGAAGGCGGTATCACGCTGAAGGATGTGCCGACCACTCCGCGCCTTGGTGCGGAATTCAACTATGCCTCAGGCGATGGCGATGGAAAGGCTTGTGCCCAAAATGGCCAGGCTGCTTGTAACGGCAACGCGAACACGTTTGAGAACCTCTATCCAACCAACCACATTGTCATGGGCTATGCCGATCGCATGGCCTGGCGGAATATGGTTGGGTACAGTGGAAGCCTGCAGTTGAACCCGACGCAGCAGACTCACCTGGAAAGCCGCTTCTGGGTGTTCCGCAAGGCCAACAATGGCGATTGCTGGTATACAGCGTCCCAGGCCTGCCAAGGGGTTGGCGGGACGACCAACAATTCGCTCTATAAAGAGTTAGACCTGATCTTCACCATGTTCTTCAAGAACAACAAGGTGGCTTGGCAGACCGGCGGCGCCTATCTCTGGGCTAGCGGTGGCATGGATCAGATGGTCAATGCGCAAGGTAATGCAGTGGCTCAAGGTGGTGCTCGGAACTCCACCTGGATGTATAGCCAGTTGCAAGTCAACTTCTAGTTGACGCGCGATGCGGAGCGGTTGTGCGTCTGACCGTCGCGCAACAACCCCAAGAATATGAACCCCGCCGAGGGCGATCCCCTCGGCGGGGTTTTTCTTTGCGTGCAATGACTGGAGAATCCGCTTGCCGGGCGACGCACACGATCTTGTCATTACACAGTGCGATGTGTAAGATAAAGCTCCGGTGCAAACAACGGAGGTGTGCGATGGCGACGAATTTGGCGCTTGACGATAAGCTGATTCGTGAAGCGGTAGAAATGGGACATCATAAGACCAAGAAAGAAGCGGTCACAGCGGCGCTCCGCGAGTATGTTCGCGGGCGAAAGCAACTGGGAGTGTTGGAGCTGGTCGGCCAAATCGAGTACGATTCTTCGTATGACTACAAACGGCTGCGCGCCAAGAAATCAGGCCGGTCTCTGGCGTGATCGTGTTGGTCGATACGTCTGTCTGGTCGATCGCGTTGCGCCGATCGTCAGCCCAGTTGAATGAACGGCAGCAGCAATTAGTGATGGAGTGGCGGACGCTCATTGAGCAGCGGCGAGTGGCCATGATCGGTCCTATTCGCCAAGAGATTCTATCCGGTATTCGATCCGTACGTGTCTTTGAAAACCTTCGGGCACGGCTGATGCCTTTTCCAGATCTTCCTCTCGATGCAGCGCTGTATGAAGAGGCTGCCGCGTGTTTTAATCGTTGCCGTGCGGAGGGTGTGATGGGAACTGCCATTGATATGATGGTATGTGCCGCAGCCGCGCGATTTGGCCTGTCGATCTTTACCACTGATCGAGATTTCGAGCGATACGCTGAAGTACTTTCTGTCCGGCTGCATGCGCGGATGCTCAGTTTTCCCTCCATCTGACAGGCTACTGAATACGTGCGTGTCAATCGCGCGGTTGAGATCTTCACCCTCCCATGGTCAGTCTTTGCCAAGAGGAAAATGGCGTACAGGTGTTTCCCCTGCAGGATGTCGATGCAGCAATGTCTGCGTGAAGGAGCAAGAATTAACGGTTGTTGATGCGGGTTAGGGGGATCGACTGCACGGTTACTGTAGGGGGCAGTGTCGGAACGGTGAGGGCATTTCCTCTGAGAGTGCGAAGCCATTCACCGACCGTCACAATGCCATCGTGATCGAGGTCGGCCGGGCCGTTCAGTCCTGCGAGGAGGCTTGTCTGTTGACGCGATGCATCCGGCATTCTGGCAATCTGGATCAGTGAAGCGTCGGCTGTTCCGGAAGGCCCCGCGAGATCGGCCGCCCAATTCGGCGCAGCTGATTTGGCTTTTGCGTCTTTCTGGATGGCTATGCCGATGAGTGGCGAATCGAGGACGGCCAGAGTCAGTTTCGCACCCAGCTTTTGCAGGCGGCTTTGCAACCAGCGGAGTGAAATCAGACGAGTATGCGAAGAGGCTGGAGTGCTGTCGTAGGGAATCAAATAGATCTCGCCTGTTTTTGGATCGGCCATGAACTGGCCACTGATATAGACGAACACAAGAGAGTCTTTGCCGGCCCGCTTGGGGAGCCAGGAGCCTAGGGCCTCTTCAATATCCGCTTGAGAGGCCAATTCATCTTGCAGCAGCAGCGTGTGGTTATCGGGGACGCTTAATGTGCGCGCGACTTGAGACAGGGCTCCCTCGCTATCGAGCAGGAGCCCATCCCGCCAGCCTGGCCAGGGAGATCGGTACAAGCTTAGTCCCACCACTACGGCATAGCGATTTTGATCGGAATTGTTCGCGGCTGATGCTTGAGCTAGTGGCGCGGTCGTGGCGCGGGCAAGTCCAGCTGTGGGTTCCACCGATGGTTGCGCAGGTTGAACGGGAGCCGCCGCCGCGGTCTGTGTGACCGGCCTGGGTTGGCTCTGGAGCTTCGCAAGAAGTTGCTCGACATAGTTTCCGAACTGCCTGGTGAGGTGCTCCACGGCTGTAGTCATCACCCCATCCAAATCTTGCGTGGCGCATTGGCCGCTGCCTCCGAACTGAGGCGTAAAAATACTCACTCCTTCGGAATAGGTCATGGGCGCATCAGGGACGGGCTGCCCTTGGGCATCGTAAAAAGTGGCGACCATGCGAATATCGACTTGTGCGGTATATCGATCATCTGCTCCCGTGCGCGTGCGGGCAGTGATGGATTGGCTGAGGAGCTTGACGGTGGCGGAGACCGGGATTACTCCCGGTACGGTGGAGACCGGCCGAAGGACGTCCGCTGTGTCGACGATGGCGATCTGGACGAATCTGGTCCGTCCCGTTTCTTGAAAGGAGCGGATGATCGCCTCGCCCAGTTTTCCTTTCCAAGGAGTATCGGCGCAGGCGGTGTGTTCAAGAATAGCGGACCGAACGGACGGATCGAAGCTCACGGTGACCGCGGCCGGCAGCATTTTTTGCGGTGGCGCAAAGTCTAGGAGAATCGGACTCTTGAAGCCCTCGCAGGCTGCCGTCACACAGAAGAGAAATCCAACGATAGCAGCGTAAGCGAAGGAGCGGATCCGTATGAACATCCGGTTAGAATACCCGATGAAGTGGAGCGATACAACGAGGATATTGCGCCGGATAAGCAGTTGGATCGCATGAGCATTGTCGCGAGCCTGACGATCTTGACTAATCGGCAGCCGGGCGACCATGCTTTAGCAGATAGCACAGCACTGAATCCTTTCACCCAGAGGTGACGCATGGCCTGGTCTCGATGGCTTTCAGTGGCGCTCTCGATGAGTGTCGCGATAATGAGCGGATGTGCCCAGCGACCGTTACCCTTGATGGGGACCTATCTAGGCGGCAGCGCGGGGCAAGGAGGGTCTGATTCGGCGGTGGTTCAACCGGAACAGGCGGCAGGACCATTCAATGTCGGACTCATGTTGATTAACGATACGAACGCGCAGGGCTCGGCGCCGGCGTTGTCCGAGAAGGGCAAGGCCTTCCTCACCGATCGCGTTCGTGAGCGAGTCCAATCCATGACGGCGATTCACGTTCAGACGATTCTCTCGCCCGGCGCCGGGGCGCCGCCTCATGGCCAGGAGGCGCTGGCAAAAATAGCCAAGGAGTCCGGGCAGCCTTATTTGTTAGTTGCGCTGTTTTCCAGCGCCGAGTCGGAAGTGCCAGCCTATCTCCCGATTACCGGCGATCCCGAGCAGGGAGGGAGCCGTCCGACGGTTCCCGGGTATGAAGCGGTGAACTATGCATTAGCCGAACTAGCCTTGATCGATGCGGCTACCGGGCGAGTCGTCGCCCAGTCTGATGGGCGGGCCTGGACCAGACTGAATCGGTTGAATGTGCCGCTGGCCTCAAACGCCTATCCCGTGATTCATCGCTCACTCCGTCCGGCGCCGATCTACCCGCCGGAAGCAGATGCGAAGGACATCCTGCGCAGCATGGCCGGCGATGAAGCCTTGGAGCAGGCCGTGGTCCGGTTGCAAGAGGCTTGGCCGAAATCCTGAACGTGGCCCGAAGCCGCAGTAGCGTCATGACTCCAGGGTAGACGTGGCGGGGGACAGTGCGCCGTCACGTCTGCCGATGGAGGAGTCTTCGATTCGAAGAATGCCGGACGCAATTGATGGAGAGCTTGTTCTTGACCTTCCGGGGACGACTCAACTATCCTGCCAGCTCTCGTGAGCGGATTCTCTATCGGGGGAGGCCTCTATGCGTTGGGTTCATCTCGTGCTGGCTCTCGCGCTCTCAACCGTATGGCTGTCTTGTTCATCGACTCGATGGGTCCATCCGACAAAAAAAGAAGACCAACTCACGGCCGACTGGAATGCCTGTGAGCGCGACTGGCTCAACCTCATGGCGAAGAATCCAGGCGCCGCAGGGATGCTCGATAATCAGAGCGCTCAGCGCATGAGGCTCGCGAAATGTCTCCAGCAAAAAGGCTGGCGGCAAATCGAAGAAGAATAAGCTTCTTCAATTGCCGGTTCATTCAAGGTCCTCTCTCTTTCTTCGTGGCCTCCTACTGATCGATGTTTCCCTTGGATAACCTCACTCGACAGCTCAAAACACATTGGGGGTTTGCCGGGTTTCGACCGGGCCAGGAAGACGTGATGCGGGCGGTTTTGGCCCGCCGCGATGCGATGGTCGTGATGCCGACCGGCCAGGGGAAATCGCTCTGCTATCAACTGCCCGCGACCGTCTTGCCAGGACTGACCATCGTGGTGTCTCCACTCATCGCGTTGATGCAGGATCAAGTCGAGAGTTTGAAGCAGCGCAAGATATCCGCTGCGGCGTTTCACTCGGGGTTGACGGGGCAAGAGCGGGACAAAGTCATTCAGGGGCTCCATCTTCAAAGTCTCAAGCTGCTCTATGTGGCGCCGGAGCGGATTCAACACGAGGGCTTTCTGCGCCTGGTGAGAAAATGTCTCGTCTCGCTCCTGGTTGTCGATGAAGCGCATTGCATTTCGCAGTGGGGGCACGATTTCAGGCCCGACTATATGAAGCTCGGGCGGTTGCGCCAGGAGCTCAACCTTCCGCCTTGTCTCGCCTTGACGGCGACGGCGACGGCGCGGGTGCAGGCCGACATCTGCGAACGGCTGGCGTTGTGCGATCCGCTGTCGATGGTGACAGGATTCCGCCGGGATAACCTCGCCTTGTCCGTCCGTCTCTGCTCGTCTCTTGGGGAGAAGCTGACGGAGTTGGATCGGCTGGTTCGGACCTGCGACAGAGGCACCATACTGATCTATGGCGCCACCAGACGGACGGTTGAGGACGTCGCCAGCTGGCTTGGGCAAACCCATCCGTCCGTCGGCTATTACCACGCCGGGCTTTCCGACGAAGAGCGGCGGCTCGTTCATGATGAGTTTCGCCAGGGGCAACTTCGCATTCTTGTGGCCACCAATGCGTTCGGCATGGGCATCGATAAGGCAGATGTGCGCGTGGTGGTCCATATCGACATTCCGGGAAGCATTGAGGCGTACTATCAGGAGGCGGGCCGCGCCGGGCGCGACGGTTTGTCGGCCGCGTGCGTCCTGTTGTTTCACGAGCGTGATCTCTCCACGCAGGAGTATTTCATTCAACAGGCGGCGAAAGATCCGTCGAGCGGAGAACGCGCGGCCCGTATGCGGACATTGCTGCGCGAGATGCTGGCCTATGTGTCTGTCCGCACCTGCCGCCAGTTGGCGATTTTGGATTACTTTAGCGATGCCGGAGAGCGGGCGATGGGCCCCTGCGGCCTCTGCGATCGCTGCCGGGCCGAGGCGCATGAGGCGTCCGACTCCCTTCAGGATGAAGCGGCCTGTGCGCAGGCCGTGCTCCAGACGGTGGCTTGGTGCGATGGGCGATTCGGTGTAACTCGTGTGGTCGAGATTCTTCGCGGCAGCCAATCGAAGGCGATCTTGTCGCAAGGCGCTGAAGGGTGTGAGAGTTATGGTCTCTGCCGGGACTTTTCAAAAACGACCGTCACGCATATCGTGAAAGACCTGATCGATTCAGGGCATCTCGCGGTTATCGGCCAGGAATATCCTGTGCTCGATCTGACTCGTCTGGGCCGCGAGGTGCTGAACGGGACTCGATCTCTCAGCGTGCGGCAGGTGGGCAAGGGAGCGACCGGCGCACAAGCGGCAACGCCAGCGGTTGAGCGGCGGCCGGCTCGTTCAATCGAACGCTCCGTGCCGGGCGACCCGCAGCTCTACGAGCGGCTCCGCCGGCTGAGAACGGCCCTCGCGGAAGAAGAAGGCGTTGCGCCGTTCGTCATATTTCACGACAAAACATTGCGCACCATTGCCAGCCATAAGCCGGCGACCCGGGCGGCCTTGCTGGAAATCCCCGGCATTGGCGATGCGAAGATCGAGCGGTATGGCCGCCGGGTCCTTGAGATTCTGAACGGAGAATAAGGACGTTACGTCAGATTGCCTGCCTTCGCAAATCGCTCTTGCAGTTCGCCATACGTCTGAGTCACTGGAAAATTCGGAAACTCTTTCGGCAAATGATCCGGAGGCCGGAAGAAGAATCCGGCATCGGCTTCGCCGAGCATGGCGGTGTCGTTGTACGCATCGCCGGCGGCCATGGTGAAGAAGTTCAACGATTTGAAGGCGGCGACGGAATGTTTTTTCTGATTCGGCATCCGCATATGGTGCGCCACGATCCGTCCAGTGCCGTCGATTTCAAGCTGGTTGCAGAACAATGTGGGATAACCCAGTTGGCGCATGAGCGGCAGCGCGAATTGATAGAACGTGTCCGAGAGAATAATCACCTGGCATCGTTCCCGTAACCAGGACACGAATGCGGGCGCCCCTTCCAGCGGTCCCATCTTGTTGATCTCGCTTTGAATGTCGGCAATGGTCAATTTATGCTCGTCGAGGATCGCGAGCCGGCGCTTCATGAGCTTGTCGTAGTCCGGCATTTCTCTCGTCGTGATCTTGAGTTCTTCGATGCCGGTCTTCAGCGCAACGTTGATCCAGATTTCCGGCACGAGCACTCCTTCCAAGTCCAAACAGGCAATCACAGGCTTCTGCATGCGAGATTCTCCTTTCCCATTACGTATCGGGTCGTCATGTTTGCTGAAACGCCTGGCTGAGAAATCGCCAGACTTTATCGAGCGCGCGATCGAGAATGTGGGTGCCCTGCCAGCGCGGCTGATTTTCCTGTCCGTGGCGGGCGGCCCAATCGAGCGCGGTCGCGAGGGGAATCAGTCTTGGCGGCTGCCCGGCCAGCTCGCCCCATAAGAGGCTCAGCGCCGGCCCGATCCGCACCGGAACCGGCAATGCGGCAACGGGATGCTCTGCTGGGTTCTGGCACCATTCGGGCGGCGAGGTCACCAGCAGCTCGCGGCAGGCCGCCGGCCGTTGCTCGTAAATGGTGCAGACTTCCTGATCCAGAAACGCGCAAGGAAGCCGCAGGGCATAATAGGCGCGGTTGACCGGCTCCAGCGCGGCATCGTCAGGCGGGTTTGTCGATTCGCCCATCTCGATCAAACTATTCCAGAGTCCGCGGGCTAGCAGCGCCGTTCGTGTGACGGCAAACCGTTGAGCCAGACGGGCTTGTTCCGCTTCGGGCAATGTCTGCACGTAGTCGCGCAGCGCGAAGGCTTCCGGGGGCGAGACCGGCACGAGCATGCGGCAGCAGGCGGCGCAGCCTTTTTGGCAAGAGATGGCATGTCCGGCATCAAGGCTCCGCCGTTCTTCCAGGGCCTGGGCTTCTTCTCCCAGCCGCCGCATCATCGGCACAATCGCCGAGACCGGCACGAAGCCGGCGGGCACCTCGACCGCGCTGGTGAGTTGTCCCGCGGGGGTGTTCAGGGAAATATCGTATCGTTCAGTTGTCATGTTGCGAGGGGATCAGATGGACGCATCATAGAGAAGCGTTTACCGCAGGGTCAACCGCATCCCCGCCTTGCTCCCCA
Organism: Nitrospira sp.; assembly: GCA_022226955.1. Taxonomy (NCBI): domain Bacteria; kingdom Pseudomonadati; phylum Nitrospirota; class Nitrospiria; order Nitrospirales; family Nitrospiraceae; genus Nitrospira; species Nitrospira sp. The sequence continues at coordinate 142,567 of CP092079.1, read as the reverse complement.
TCCATGGAATGCCGATAATGACGGCTATGCTGTCAGGCCATGTCATCGGCATTCTCAAAGAATACATGCAGGATTTGGTGGAGCAGGCGCGGCAGGATACGCTGGCGCAAGAGCGATTCGGTTTCGCTGCAACCGCCTACCGCGCCGACCATGCTATCTCGGACTTATTGGCGTTGCTCGATGACCGGATTGAATCCGAGGGGCTGCAGGTCGGGTTGCCCGAAGGCTTTCTCCATGAGATGTGGAGCCTGTGCAATGAGGCCCGTAGCCAGGTGGCCGATCGTGTGTATGTGGAATCCAATATGGAACCTCAAGCGGGGAGTACAGCGAGAACCAGAGAGCTGACGTATCGGGCGTTGCTGGCGTTCATTGAGGCTCGTGGGCGGGCGTCGTCTCAGGAGGAACCGGGCGCGGAAGGTAGGATCAAGTCCTGATTCGATTCTTGAGGCAAAGCCGAATTTGTGGGATCGGAGGCGGCCGCGTTCATAGCTTTCCCGCGAGCCGATAGATGGCGATGCCGGCGAGCTCTTCGATCGCGTCCGATATGTCTCGAAAAGCCCAGAGAGAAGGAATCATATCGAAGATGGAGACGGTCTCCCAACCTTCCGTGCCCCGGTGTTGCTGCTGAAATCCGCAGGGGAAAGGCCGTACGTCGAATCCTTGGGCGCGGAATAGCGCCGCGGCTCTTGGCATGTGGGTTGCCGAGGCGACCAGAATAATGGAGCTGCGGTCGCCGAGCAGGGCTTTAGTGTTTGTGGCATTCTCGTAGGTTGTACGGGCTTGGTCTTCTGTGATGATGGATGTTGCAGGGACTCCAAGGCGGCCGGCCAATTCTTTCATGACGGTTGCCTCGGCAGGCCCCGATCCAAATACGCGGGCGTCTCCGCCGGTAATGAGCAGGGCTGGGGCGATGCCGCGATGATATAGGTCCGCGCCGCAGATCGTTTGCCGCATGGAGTTTTCCGTCAGTTCGATAGTGGGGCGTAGCGAGCCGGCGTCGCGAAGCCCGCCTCCCAGCACCACAATGGTGCCATTCGAAACTGGTTCTGGGACCCCTGCCGGAAGGTGTTGCCCCTCCAGTGTGGCGACCAGCACATGCGCGACCAGTGGAGAGGTGAGGATGAGCAAGAGTGCACTCAGCGCGATGGCGCTCATGCGGAGCCAGCGCTGTCGTGTGGGAGAGAATGGAAGCCAGGCGAAGAGCAGAATAAGCCCCGAGAGGCCGACGATCCAGGTCAGGGGATATACGCCGTATTTGACGAGTTTATAGAGGCCGAAGAAAAACGGGGTTGGTTCCATGGGTGTTCCTTATGATGGATGGCGGCGGGCATTGGGGTCCGCAGCATAGCAGTCGCGGAAGGTTGGACCAAGAGAGGATCTGAGCGATGTCGCACGCAAGGCAGTATTGGCTGATGAAATCAGAGCCGTCAGTGTTTTCGATTGATGATCTGGCGGGAGCGCCGAAGCGCACGACCTGTTGGGATGGTGTGCGAAACTATCAGGCCAGAAATTTCATGCGGGCGATGAAGCTGGGCGACCGGGTGCTGTTTTATCACAGCAACGCGAATCCTCCGGCCATCGTGGGGATCGCGGAAGTTGCTGCCATGGCGTATCCAGACCCAACCCAGTTCGAGCGGACCCACAAGCATTTCGATTCCGCCAGCGATCCCAAGGCGCCGCGCTGGGACATGGTCGATATCCGCCATGTTCAGACTTTCACGGCTCCAATTTCGCTCGACTCTCTGCGGGGCGAGAAGGCGCTCGTAGGCATGGCGTTGTTACAAAAGGGGTCACGCTTGTCGGTTCAGCCGGTGACGAATAGGGAGTGGGAGCACATACTGAAGCTGGCTCAGGAGTAATCCTGTAGCTCGTCAGGCGCTGGCTTTGCCTTCGTCGAGATGGCGATGCTGCCAGTCGAGCCAGGCATGGCCCAGCTCGTGCGCGAGGATATAGCGGCGCCTGGTCATCGGGAGGCGCTTGCGAATATAAATAGTTCTGCTGTCGTCATCCCAGATGCCATCCGCGTTGGCGTCACGCTTATCCATTTCAGTATCCGTCAGCTGGCGGACTGAAATCTGATAGCCGAAGGGGAGGATAACTCTGGTCGGGATTCGTACCATGCGAAGCCGGCTCCTTTATCAGCGGCAATATATTCTGGTCATGCCATCCATGCGGTCCCTGACGATCCCCTCTGCAGGCCATCAGTACATTACCACAAAGTATCGGCAAGGACTCTCCATTTTATCTCATATATATCAATGGCTTGCGGTGCGATTGTGTCGCAGACGCGATTGAGCGCGGCAGCTTCTTCACCGTTTCCCTTCAGGGTGAACTCGTGTATCATGCCGGTTATGAATCAGGTCACAATCGACGAGATGGTCAAGGCCTACCCCCAATCGGTCCGGCTGACGGAAGTCAAGATCCGGGATCGTGGAGAGGTGAAAAAACTCGATGCCGGAGATCTGTGTTTGCGGGCTGGCGACCGGGTTTTCTTGGAAGTCGATGGCGAAATGACCTATGGCGTCGTCTACACGGCGCCGTACGAGACGCCGTTTATTCCGCCCATGCGCGTGCTGAAGCCGATTCTCCGCAAGGCGAACGGGGAAGATGCCGCATTAGTGGTGCGGCTTGAGCGGTTGTCTCAAGAGGCGATGGTCTATTGCCGGGCCAAGGCCAGTGAGATCAAGCTCCGGCTGAAGCTGGTAGAAGTGTATGGCGCACTTCAACGCCGGCAGCTGACCTTCGTCTATACTGCGGACGATCGCATCGATTTTCGTGAACTCGTGCGCGATCTTGCGCGGCGATTCGGCGGCCGGATCGAGATGCGCCAAGTCGGGGTGCGCGAGGAGGCGAGGAGACTGGGCGGACTCGATACCTGCGGGTTGGTGCTCTGTTGCACGAGCTTTCTGACGGAAGTGAAGCCGGTAACGGTAAAGCAAGCCAGAACGTTGGGATTGCAGGTTGAGGACCCCCGGTTGCTCGGTGTCTGTGGGCGATTGAAGTGTTGTCTCATGTTCGAAATGATGGACGCGCAGGGCGCTGTTTCTGCACCGGTTCAAAAGCTGATCACTCCCTCACGCCCGATTCCGCCCGCCCGATCTTCCTAGAGTCGATTCTCTCGCTCAATCCATTCATTTTTTTTCGTGTTGCGCGTCTAATCCGCCTCCTGTGTTCTATCTGAAGCCAGCCATGGCAAGAGATCGCAGGTGCAAGAATGTCAGGTGTCGCATACAATCGAGAGACACTTGGCCATGGTTGATGCCCAATGGATTGAAAAACCGCGTGAAATAATTCCGAATCCTTTTCGGCCCATTCTACTCTCAGTAGGTGAATGTTCAAGGAGGAGCAGCCGACCGTGCCCGTGCCGTATATTCCAACCCTAAATCAGGAGGTTCGACGTGATGAGAAAAGGACTATTGATTATGATTGCGGCAACAGCTATCGGCTGTGCTGGAGTGGCGCCCCAGAAGGCGATGAGCGGGGAGCCGAAATCGCCGGTTGAAGGGTTCGATATTCATGTGCAGGCCCCGCATTTGATGCCGAACGGAGAGCCGGGCGGCCCGTTCCATCACTATTGCAAAGGAATCTCCGACAAGATTTTGCAATGCCTCCTGTTCGATTCCACCGATCCGAAAGCGAAGCTGGTTGCCATTGAATATTTCGTCGCCAAAGACCTCACTAGAAAGCTGCCTGCCATTCAATGGCATCGCCATTTCCACGACCATAAAGTAGAGATTGCCACAGGCCGCGTCCAGATTCTCGATATGCCGGCGGATCAAGCCGCAAAGGTGGCCGAAGTGGCCGCAGGGACCGATGGCGTGATTTATCATCTCTGGCAGCATGGGCAGGAATTCCCGGACGGCACCGTGAGCTTCCCGCAATCTCTCGGGCATCAATTCCCGGGACATTCAGACAAGTAGGCGATCATTGGTAGGCCAGCTCCGCCTTTGTTGAGGCGGGCTGGCCCTACTATGACAGTTCATGGCTCAGACTGAGTTGAGGGAGAGGGCAGGTCATGATGGCGCAGCGTTGTCGATCCTGGGTGTTGCGGAGCCTGGTTCTCATGGCACTGATCGGGCAAGGCCCTACCGTGGCGTTTGCGACCGAGGCGGCGGTGCTCAAGCCGCGGGTGCCGGCCGACAAAATCGATGAAGCGAAAACCTGGACCAACCCGTTCGAGGCGACGCCGGAAAATATTGAGAAGGGGCGAGCCCTCTTTCATGGCAAGGCGTTTTGCGTGACGTGCCACGGCAAAGACGGCAAGGGATTGGGCGATATTCCCGGCCTTGTCGGAAAGCTTCCGCGCAATTTCACTGATAAGATCTGGCAGGCCGCTCGTACGGACGGTGAGCTGATCTGGATTCTCAAGAACGGGAGCCCGGGCACCGATATGGCATCATTTGTTCCGCTGGTGCTCACCGAAGAAGAAGCCTGGCATGTCCTGCTCTATGTGCGATCCTTCGGACAGCCGTAATCCAAGCGGCACGGCCCAGCCACATTCCAGCCTTGTGTTCTTCCTCGTGGTCTTTCTTCTTGTTCCGATCGGAGTTCCCAGCCGCGCCGCAGCAGAATGGTCTGCCATTGCTGAGACCAAAGTGCTCTACACCGACAATGTGTTCGAGTTCTCCTCCTCGCGCCGCTTGGCGCTGGCTGAAGACCCCAGTCAGCCGGCGATTGTGCCTGTCGACAAAGCCAGCGATGTGGTCTGGGAGCCTTCCATCGATCTTCGCCACCGTTCGCGTCCAACCAGTCTCGGTGATACGGAAGTGTCGGTGAAAGCCGCGGGTTTTGTCTTCACGGACAATCCGATTTTCAATCATGGCAACTATCGCGTCCAGGTCAAGCAGGCGCTGGGCGCTGATACCTCGATCTTGATTCGGTACCGGTTTATTCCGAATCTTTTTCTCGGTCCCAATACGGAGCGCCGGACCGGTCTCCGCATTCCGGAGGAAGAGCGGGTGACATCCCATGTTTGGCGGATGCAGCTTGAACGGCGGCTGTCCGATACGGTGACCGGTACGCTGGTCGGCCGCTATGGCCTTCGGAAATTCAACGACGTCTTTGCCGAGCGCGATACCGCATTCTGGAGTGTGGGTCCACAGACAGATTGGATGATCCTGCCGAGAGTCATGCTGAGCATGGCGTACTTATTCGAGCAAGGATTGGCCGACGGACACGAGCAGACCCACTTCAGAGACGATGTCTCCTATCGCCAGCACTTTGCGTCGATCAGCGCCACGGTTCAGATTACCGGACCGCTCTCGTTCACGGTGGGCTATGCCTATCGACACAAGGAGTTTACCAGCGAGATCGTCGGTGATTCGAATCGCGGAGTCGTGGATACCACACACCAGGGCGCAGCAGAGTTTTCCTACCGGCTTTCCAATGCGGCCGTCATGACGCTGGGCGTCCAGCGCTCGCAGCGCACGTCCAACGTGAGCAGCCGGGAGTTCTTCAATACCAATGCCTCACTCGGGATACAGTATCGTTTTTAGCGAGCCGAGAGCCAGTTGTAGCAGGCAAGACAGGAGGGTGTGCTCTATGTTAAAGCGCGCCGTTTGTATCCTGAGAAGTCGAATCGAAGAAATGTAGAAAGCTGAGGGGTTTTTTGGTGGGCCGTGTAGGGGTCGAACCTACGGCCCGCTGATTAAGAGCTCGAACAAGGTCATTTTTACAAGGGTTTGATCGATCAACGGTTTCCCCGTTCTTTTGGTTTTTCAGTCGGTTCAGACAGCTCTATAGATTCGATGGAGTCGATAGAGTCTGTGATTTTGACCCCCTCTAGCACACATTATCACAGGAAAAAGCTGTGAGCCTACCAGTAACCTCATGTCTACGTAGTTGACCTTAATTTATCGCAGTCCGTGCCTGTTACCAGGCTAGTTAGGGGTTCTCGTGCTGGTTGTCACAGTGTGATGCCCTCCCTGGTAATGGCCTGCAAGTTCCTGAATGATCAATCATTCTAGCTGCTGTCATTGTGATGGACGCTCAGGCTGAAATTGGTGAGATTGTGATACCTCAGCCTCAACGGCCCGCTGAGCTTTACTCTGAATCGCCAAAAGTCAGCGGGCCTCCGCCATCTCCCTCTCTTACCTTTAAGCTTGAAAAGTAAGATTCACTATGAAGCCTAGAACTTCAAGGCATACGTCCTATATCTGGTACGGTCTCTCTGGGTGTATCTCGACTCGGAGGTTCCCTTCGAGGTTGTTCTCCGCGAGGCCGTTCACGTTGTGGTGGTTCTGTTCGGTCCACCGGAGGCGGATCAGGCTGAGGCCTTTCCCAACCACCTCTAGGCTCTCGGTCGATGCCTCTCCTATCCCTATGGCGCTCTGCTGCTTCAGCAGCTCTCCGAGCTTCAGCTTCTCTGCGAGCTATTTCGGCATCCAGACGTTGCAATTCTTGTTGTACTTCAACATACCTGGCAGAGACTTGAACAAAGATATTGGACTGTCTGGTAAGCTCGTCTTTTCTGTCACTCAAATCTTTTTCTACTTTTGCCTTCTGTTCGGTTATTCTATTCTGTTCGAAAATCGCATTCGTTTTAACGGCCCCTTGTGCCTGTCGTATTTCCCCCGCTTTCGCATGGTAAGCACGAACCATTGCTAGCCTTCTAGCCAGGAAGGAATGTGAAGGGTTCGCCAGCGTAAAATGAACGTGGTCCTTAGGAACGTTCATAGCAACACCAAATTGCCTCATTACTGCACGCAAGAATTTATGATTCGATGTATTCCATCCCCAGCCAGCAGGTATTGTCATGTCAGCAGCTTGGCCAAACATATGATCGCTTCGAACATACTTGCCAACTGGAGTGCCATCTTTCTTCGCTTTTACATAAAGATCTGCTTGCCGCCATGGTGTTCTCGTCCCCGAAGTTACTGTAACCCCAGAGAATCCCCTCTTAATTAACTCCTTTACATCTTTCTTTAGTCCGGGGTCTGATATCTTATCCGGCGTAGAGAAGGCAGCGTTGATTTCGTCAATTTTCTGGGCCATTTCAGGGTCAATATATTTCCCGCCGCTCATTTGCTGACTTGCCCATGGTTTACTTGATACATCCTGAGAGTGATCGGTGACCACGCTAAGGAAAGGGTCATTTTTCCTGTCGTATGGTATCTTGGGGTCAAAAGGTGGTAGCTCCGGTTCTTTCTTTTTAGGCTCCACCGAAAACAATTTCATTCCCAGTTTTGCCTTGCGATCCGCAATCGCAGATTCATTTGCCTTTATTGATTCTTCCTTCTCCTTGATTCTAGCCTGATATGATTTTATAGATTCGTCTGTTTCGGCGATGGTCTTTCTTAAATCTGCAATCTCAGTAACCAGCTTCTTATTGCTTTCCCAAAGCGCTTCAATTTCTAGCTCCGCATCTTCCCATTCGGTCAGGTAGGTCAGCCATCCTTCAAACCATGTCTCGTTAAACAATGCGTAGATATCTACGTTTGGTACAACGCAATAAACATGGGGGTATCCTACAGGTGTAAACACACGAAATTGCTCGTCCTCTTGAGCTAAGTTCATCTGTTGCTGAAATTTGTCGCTCCACTCAGTGCGCTGGATGGATTTCATCAGATTCAGCAGGTGCACCTTTCCAGCCCAATCACGAAAACACCATAAGTGGCCAGAGTAATATGCTAGTTCGAAGTCTGGAGGAAGAGACTCTAAAATTTCGTGTGGAATTTCCGAGGAAGGGATTTGGCCCCTGTCATTTTGTGACTTGCTTGAAAAATGAGATGGGTACATCGATTGGAAGGTGTAGGTAGCACAACTTGCCAAAGAGAGAATGAGAGTTGCTAATGCGCAGAGAGTGAGGGGCTTTTTCATGATTCTCCTAGAGATTTAGTTCTTCTCTTTCTAATTCAACCATGTGTTGGCAAGACTCATTCTTTGTTACAAATGAGAACGGAGCATAGCTAACTGCTATTACTTTGTGAAGTCAAGTGGTATCCGCAATGCCTTACCGATGATGGTAGGATGACAATTCCCAATGGTATAGAAGCCGGGATTTGATACGGGGGCCAGTTCAGCACCCTCAACACCGCTTTCACAGGTATTAATTCAGAAAGTCTACAAGGTGGGCCGTGAAAAAGGAAAAAACAAAGGGGTCGGGAGTCTTTTTAGGTTAGCAAGCTCCACTGCATGTTTTAGCTAGAAGGTAGGAAGATTCTTGTTATGAAGATTTTTTGGTGGGCCGTGTAGGGGTCGAACCTACGGCCCGCTGATTAAGAGTCAGCTGCTCTACCAACTGAGCTAACGGCCCACCTAGGTATGTGCGATGCGAAAGTCTTTGTGCAGTCGTAATCCTCGCCGGGGCTTGCTGATGGTGCGCCTGACAGGATTTGAACCTGTGGCCCTCAGCTCCGGAGGCTGATGCTCTATCCAGCTGAGCTACAGGCGCTCCCTCAATCAAGGACTGGGACTTTATCATAGGGTGAAAGTCTCTGTCTAGGCGCTGTGTGAGGAGATAACGCGGCTTTCTTGCGGAAGAAAGGCATAGGGAAGCAGCAGCTCTTCGCCCTGGCATTGCAATCTGAGTTGGAGCGCGGTCAGGTGGTTGGTCTCTTCTCCCGCCAGCCGGTCTTCTTCTTCTCGAAACGGCAAGGAGAGGCGAATGATCGGAACAGCGGTTTGAATCTCGCACGCACCCTCAACATTTCCATCCTGCTCCGGTGGGATGCCCATGGAACGGCAGATGAGTGGCCGAAAGGCATAGATTGCGCAGTGCCCGTTCATATCAAGTGCCGGGCAAGGCAAGTCTTGAAATTGCTCGGCTAGTTGCTCGGTGAGATGGTCGGGCCACTCGTCGATTATCGGGGACATAGCCAGGCGAGGGAAGCGGTTTTCGATGGCGGCTATCTGATCCTGGGCCTTTTGTTGGATGGCCTGGCGTTGAGCGTCTGAAAGCTGGGCAAGTCCTTCCAGGAGATGCTGTCGATCAAGGATCGTAACGGGAAATGTGCCGATGCAGCAACGGCAACAGCCTTGGCGGCAGGGAATCTGGTCTAAAAGGGCTGCAGCGGCCCGCGCGAACCATCGTGAGGTTTTTTCAGGAAGCGATGAGAGAGTCGTCGCCGGTGTCGGAGTGGTCGACACAACGGGTTAGTCCTCCTGCGGAGCCATGTCGACAATGAGGTCGCCCTTGGGCGAGTAAAAACCCTGGTCGTCGATCTGGACAATGCCGTTGCACTGTTCCTGGTAAAACTCCAGAATCCAGCCATTGAAGTCGTAGCCCTCATCGGTCATGTCGTCTTTGGAAAAACGGGTCGTGAGAATGAACTGCGCGCGATTGACGAATTCGAGCGCGAGCTGGGCTTCAATATCCTCATAGGCGGTCAGCAGATCGCGGAATTGCCGTTGCTCCTGCTCGAACACGTCCTGATAGGTGCCGCGGTCACGCACGCAAAATATTTGCACCGGTTTGCGGTCGCGGTGATAACCGAACGAGATTTGCACCCAGGCCCACTCATCAAGGGCGGCGTCATCGATATTGCTCGGCACAATGGGAGTCTGCCCGCGAGCTTTGAGAAAATCGATTAAGAGTCGGAGCGGAGGGGAGTTCTCTTTCTGACAGAACACACGAGAATATACAAAGTTTTCAGCCTGTTCCGCTGTATCCGCCTGTGTGGATGCGGGGAGAATCGGAAGTTCCCTGCCCATGATGATCCTTTCACTTAACCCGGCGATTGCAAATCTGCGGCCACCTCAAAATCGAGGCGTTTCGATACTCTACGCCTGCGCCCATTTGAACTGCAAGAGGGCGCTGTCGGCATTTCCCCAGGCCTGGCCTGCGTTTTTCTCGTTGACAGCCTAGGGACTCTTGGCTACACTCTCGCGGGTTTTCTTGGTGAGAGTGTTGTCGGAGAACCTTTCGCCAGACGATTCTCAATTCAGCTGGTTCAAGCGCAGGCGAGTTCACATTTGAACTTACGGCTTTCTTCTCACTTTCTAAGGAGGTTTCCGAATGGCAAAATCAATGACGAAGTCGCAGATCGCCGATTATATGGCTCAAAAGTCCGGTTTGACCAAGAAGGCTGCCGTTCAGATGATGGACGATTTCGCCGCCTTGGCCTATCGTGAAGCGAAGAACGTCTTCACGGTGCCTGGGATCGGCAAGTTGGTGCTGGCGAACCGCAAAGCCCGGATGGGCCGGAACCCGCAGACCGGCGAGCCGATCAAGATCCCTGCCAAGCGAGTGGTGAAGTTCCGCGTCGCGAAGGTGGCCAAGGACGCAATCCTCGGAAAGAAATAATCGAGGAGTTTCCGTCCGGCATCGGTGCAGCGCCATGGATGCGCTCCGAGGCGTCTATCCGCTGTAGATGGCGACAGAGCAAGGGCTGGCTTTCCGTTAGGGAAGCCAGCCCTTCGTATTTCGCGCCGTAGAACGTGAGGAGTCAGGTGTGCGAGGGGGCCAGGCCGCTTCCCCCCATGCCGTCGTGGCCGACCAACCTGATAGCGTCGCCGTCTTGCACGAGAGAGTCTTCGCTCGCAATGCGCTTGTTGATTGTGACCAGCACTTTCTTTTCCCGCAACAGTTGCAGGAGGTGGCGGAGTTGAAATCCTTGGCGCTGAATGACCTGGCGGACGGTGAGCGAGGCCGGGATCTCACAGGCCATGTCGCGCTCGCCATCGGCGGTTTGCAGTTGACCGGTCAGCGTAATTGTCACCATGAAAAGAGCTCCTTCGTGCGCTTGTATTCAGATGTTCGTTCTTGAATCGCGGGCAGGCGTTGACTCAGTCGCGCCGCATCCCGATAATAGCGCCATCATGCAATCGTTGGATATCTACAATCCCGGCATGCCGGATTTGCAGTTTGTACTGTTCGTGTCGGCGCTGTGCACGTCCGATCTCCCCACGTTGAATATTCCCCAGCCCGTTCGAGACGAGCTTTTCGAGCGCTGTTGGGCGCTGGTCCATACGGGTCCGCCGCCGGTCTCGAAGCGCGAGCGGGTGCTCGATCTTCGCCATGGGAATGAACTGACCTTGGATGCGTGCATGGAGGCGATCCAATCGATCCTGGGCGACGCCGGAGTCACCACGATTACCTGGGACCACCCGCCGAGCCCTCCCACAAGAACCAGTACTCCGGAGGCTCAGCCGTTGATCGACCGCCTTCAGCAACTGTACCCTGACGCACCTGACATTGTCGATCCGGACGGCGGGCATGCAGGTTAGCGCGACGTCGCTGGAAGGCCTCCTGGTGATTGAGACGAAAATCTGGCGTGATGCGCGCGGGGCTTTCGTCGAAACCTATCATCAGGAGCGCTATCGAGAGGCGGGCATCGGGGCGGTGTTTGTGCAGGACAACTTTTCCTGGTCGCAGGCGAACGTGTTGCGGGGGCTGCACTATCAGCTCAGGCACCCCCAGGGGAAGCTGGTGATGGTGGTGGAGGGGCGGGTGTTCGACGTGACGGTCGACATCCGGAAAGGATCGCCGACGTTCGGACAATGGCATGGCGTCGAACTCTCGGCCGAGAATGGCCGGCAACTCTATATTCCGCCCGGCTACGCCCATGGGTTTTGCGTATTGAGCGAGCGGGCTGGATTCATGTATCGGTGCACAGACTACTATAATCCGTCGGATGAACGAGGCATTCGATGGAACGATCCACAGCTGGCCATCGATTGGCCGGTGGCGAACCCCCTGGTTTCTCAGAAAGATCAAGGCTACAAAATGTTGGCCGAACTGCAGAGTGAGCTGCCGCAGTGGGCGGGGAGTCGATAATCCCGGCCGGCCGTTGAACCCCCCGCGCCCGCTATGTTATACGCCGTATCGTCCATGCAGTGGGCGATCACCGCACATCATCATGATTTGTCGTCATAGAAGGAGGATGCAATGGGGAAAAGTTTGAAGGGAACCAAAAGCCACGAGAATTTGAAGAGCGCATTTGCCGGCGAGTCGCAGGCCAATCGCCGCTATCTCTATTTCGCGCGCCGCGCCGACATCGAAGGTTATCCCGATGTTGGCGGGCTCTTCCGCGATACTTCTGAAGCGGAGACCGGCCATGCGTTCGGCCATCTGGACTTCTTGAAGGAAGTCGGGGATCCGGTCACCGGTGTGCCGATCGGCAATACCGAGGACAATCTCAAGTCGGCCATCGAAGGGGAAACCTACGAATACACCCAGATGTATCCCGGCATGGCCAAGACCGCGCGGGACGAAGGATTTATCGAACTGGCCGAATGGTTCGAGACGCTGGCTAAGGCCGAGCGCTCGCATGCCAACCGGTTTCAAAAGGGGTTCGACGGCTTGAAGCAAGGCTGATTGAACCAATAAACACGGAGAAGGAAGGGTGGGTTGGGCTGAGGCTTGATCCACCCTTCGCCTTTTCAGCCTTGTGTTCTATCCGGCCAACAGGAGACAATACGCATCGTGAAAACCTTAAGCCTGATTCAGCCGCCCGACCCCGCGCAGCTGGCGAAGGATACGCTGCGGGTGTATGAAATCTGCGACGGATGCCGTCGCTGTTTCAACCTGTGCCCGTCCTTTAACACTCTTCTCGACGGAATCGACCGGCACGACGGTGATGTGGATAAAGTGATGTCGGCCGAGCATCAGCAGGTGGTGGACGAATGCTACTACTGCAAGCTCTGTTACAACCATTGTCCCTATACGCCGCCACATCAGTACCAGCTCGACTTTCCCAAGCTCATGATCCTGTGGAAGCAACGGTATGCCGCCGAACGAGGGGTGCGCTGGCGCGACCGGCTGCTGATCCAGACCGATCTCATCGGGCGGCTGTCGACGATCTCCGCCGGATTCTCCAATTGGATGTTGAGTTTCGGGCCTGTGCGCCGGTTGATGGAAACGGTTGTCGGAGTGCATCGCGACCGAAAGATCATGCATTTCTCGACCGAAACCTTTTCACGCTGGTTTCAGCGGCGTCCGGTCCAGGCTCCGTCGAAGGCGCCGCAAAAGAAAGTGGCGCTGTTCGCCAGTTGTCTGGTGAATTATCAGGCCTCCGATGTCGGGAAGGCCACGGTGCAAGTCTTGGAGAAAAACGGCATCCAAGTGGTTGTGCCGGAGCAGCAATGTTGCGGGATGCCCTCGTTCGATATCGGGGACACGGCGGCGATGCAGAAGGCGGCGCAGGCTAATCTTCGCTCCCTACAGCCCTGGGTCGAGCAGGGGTACGATGTGGTGGTGCCTGTGCCGAGTTGCAGCCTGATGCTCAAGCGCGAATATCCTGAATTGCTCGGCGGGGAAGAGTCCAAGAAGGTCGGCGAGCGGACCTTCGATGTCTGTGAATACCTGATAAAGCTCAAGAAAGAAGGTGCGCTGGTCACCGATTTTGTGAACAAGCCTGGCCGGGTGGCCTACCAGATTCCTTGCCATCTTCGCGACCAGAATATCGGATTCAAATCGAAGGAGCTGATGGAATGCGCCGGAGCGCAGGTCGAAGTGATCGAGAAATGCTCCGGCCATGACGGCTCCTGGTCGGCCAAAACGGAGTTTTTCCCGCTGTCCATGACCATTGCCAAGAAGGCGGTGCAGGCCATCGAACAGGCGCCGGCCGATCTTGTGGCGTCTGACTGTCCGCTGGCCGGGCTCCAGCTGGATCAAGCCGGCGCGCCAGCGCATGTGGGTGGCAAGGCGACAAAGCACCCGATTCAGATTGTGCGCGATGCCTATGGGCTGCCGTCATGAACGCGCTGCTTCCCAGCGACATCATTCCCTACACCGATTATGAGCGGCAACGCGACGTGTTTCGCGCGCGCATCATCCAGTTGAAAACGAGACGGCGGATCTCGGTCGGCCCGCTGATCACCTTGGTGTTTGAAAATCGTGAGACCCTTTTGTTTCAGATCCAGGAGATGGTGCGGGTTGAGCGAATTTTCGACCCGGCCAAGGTCCAAGAAGAACTCGATGTGTACAATGCGCTGCTGCCGGCCAAGAGTGAACTGAGTGCCACCTTGTTGATCGAAATCACCGATGAAACCAGAATGAAGGAGTGGCTCGATGCCTTCATGGGGCTGGATCATGGGCAGAAGGTGGCCATCACGGTCGGGGGCGAGCGCATCTACGCCGAATTCGAAGGCGGCCATAGTCACGAGACGAAAATCAGCGCCGTGCATTTCATCCGGTTCAAGATCGCCTCATCGATCAAGGACCTGCTCGCGGATCTGCGTGTGCCAGTGAGCCTGTCCGTGCAGCATGGCGGCTATCAGGCGGAGGTTCCGGTGCCAGGCAGCATGCGCGAAGAATGGTTGCGAGATTTGGAGGGATGATGCCGTCTGTTCTGCTGACTAAGCGAATCGAATTTTCCGCGGCGCACCGGTATATCAAGCCGGAGTGGGATGAGGCAAAAAATCGCGCGGTGTTCGGCGCCTGCTATAACCCGCCCGCGCATGGGCACAATTATCTGCTGGAAGTGACGGTGTCGGGCGAGGTGGATCCCAAGACCGGCATGGTTATTAATTTGTTCGATTTGAAGCAAGTGCTGCTTGCGGTGATCGAAGAATTCGATCACATGAATTTCAACCTCGACCTGCCCTATTTCCGCGACCGGATTCCGACGTCGGAAAACATCGCGCGTGTGCTCTGGACCAAGCTGGCAGTGCAATCGGATATCGGCACCTTGGACCAGGTTCGGCTCTATGAAGATGAGGATCTCTACGCGGATATCACGGCGGCCGGCGGGCTCGATGTGGCTAGCGTTACCCGGCGGTATTCCTTTACGGCGTTGCTGGATGCCCATCAGGGACATACGTGGGACTGCTTTGTGACCGTGCATGGGACCATCGATCCGGTCACCGGCATGGTGACGGATATCGGGGCGCTGGACCGCCTGGTGCAGGAGCGGGTCATACGGGTCTGCGACCGGCAGGATCTCCGCGAGATTCTCAAGGCGCCTGCGGCCAACGGGGCGCACCTGGCTGAATACATCTGGCACGCGCTCGTGTCCCATCTCCCATCCGGATCGTTGACGAATGTCCGTATCGTGCAGTCTCGCGATCTGTCGTTCGACTACCACCGGTAGATTCATATGAAGTTCCAGCCGGTGTGGGTCATGCTTTTTACGGCCTCTTTTGGATGGACTGTGTCCGCATGGGCGGGGCAGGACGAAGAAGCGGTCCTTCATACAATCACGCAAGCCGTTGCCGGTACCGCCACCTTTTCAGAATCACGCGATAAGCAGGCCGTCTTGATGTTGTATGCGGACGATTACACGGGAACTCAAGATGGCCAGCCAGAAACCAAAGAGGCTATTGATCGTTGGTTGACTGACTACGAATCTGAACTGAAGCAGGGCAATCGATTGCGTTTCATTGGAGCCGTGTCGAATCTCAAGACCGGCCTTGAGGGGGCGACGGCCTGGGCGATCTACGACTATATGTTTCAGGCTGTCAGAGACGGTGAGATCGAGGGGCAAGACGCGGGCACCTGCACGAGTCTTTTGCGTAAAGAGCGTTCAGTCTGGCGTATTTTTCATGATCACTGTTCGAAATCGAAAGCCGCAAAGCCGTGACGTCTTGTTGGCTCTGTTTGCCGTGGGGAGGTCTCGAATTCCGAGGAGCTACTTCGCGAGGTGCTCTGAAATCAATGCCGCGAGTTCAGCTGGTTCGACGACGCCTTCTCGGGTCAGGAGGAGCTGGCCGTTCGCGAAGAAGTGCGTCGTAGGATAAGTTTCAAAGGTGTGGGTCTTTTTGATCTCCCGACAGCGGCCGGGGACATGCATCTTGGCCTTGCCGATCTTGATGTTCGGAAACTTTGCGGCGGTTTCCTCTAGGATGGGGTCATAGGTCTTGCAGGGTTCGCATGTGGCGAGCCCATAGGCGACGACCGCGCCGGGGCTATCGGTGAACTCTTTGTAGTTCTCATCTCGAACGTCTTCCACCGTTCCCGCCATAGTCCCGTCTCCTCCGATGAACGGGGAGGGTTCTCTCGAACGCCTCCCCGTTTCGATCTTACCGATTAGCCAAGCTTTGCCAAGGCTTCGAGGATGTCCTTGTCTTCGCGAGCGACCTTGATCTCCTGCACTTTCGCATAGGCCACCTTGCCGTTCTTGTCGACAATGACGGTGGCGCGCTTGGAGCAGTTCAACGGCTCGAAATAGAGTCCGTAGGCTTTGGCCGTGGTCCGATGCATATCGGCCAATAAGCGGTGCTTCAGGTCCATGGAGTCCGCCCAGGCCTTGTGCGAGAAGAAGCTGTCGCAGCTGATGCCGAAGAGTTCGGCATTGGCGTTTTGGAACTTGGGGAAGTCATCGGTCAAGCACTTGTTCTCCCCTTGGCACACCGGGCTCCAATCCAGCGGATAGAACGCCAGCACGACATTTTTCTTGCCGCGATAGTCGCTCAACTTCACGTCCTTCTGGTCTTGGTCCTTCAGATTGAAATCCGGGGCGGTATCGCCGACCTTAATTTCCGGGGCTACATCACTCATTGCTATCCTCCTTTGAGCCTATTGCTATATGTGGGTGTACGTGAGGTCTCGGATTGAGAGAACCCCTGTGGAAGCCTTCAAACTTTGTACCTTGTGGTTTGAAAGGTTGTCAACGGGCCTGAAGGCCTATCGTCATAGGCCGATGAGCGGCAACGTGCTGAATTTCAAATGCTTTAGCTGTCCCGGAGCTCACGGAATCCGATCATTCGTCCGGCAGGGGCGGCGGTGCGGTAATTGACGATCCGGATCGTCCGGCCCAGCAGCGGGAGGCGGAAGGCGGCGCCCACTTTGGGGGACTGCCCGATGCGGAGCAATTCCATGGCGGCCTCGGTCAGCAAACTCTTGGCCGGGCTTTCCGGAAGTCCTTTGTTGTAGAAGGTTTCAATCTCATCCAGGCCGAACTTGGTCAGGCCCATCGTATGGCACCAAATCTGATCCGGTTTAACTTGGTCGTCATGCACGATGGCGACATGGTCGTCGGCCAGAAAGCTGGCCATTGTCCGGCTCTGCCAATCGGCGGGGTTCACGTAGGCTTGCGTGGTGACGTCATAGGCGGTGCCTTGGGTCAGCAGGGTGAGGCCCCGCGCAAGACGGGCCGCGAATAAGACGAGGTCGGGCATGTCCCGATTGGGCATGAGCGTGGGGGCGATAGCCCCCATCTGATCGTGTTCCCAGGCCAGGTTCTTCATGATGTCGCCGGTGTGTGTGGCAGGCAACGGCATCACGACATGAGCAGACCAGGGACCGTGGTTAGCCTGCCAGGACTCTGGCGCTCCGGCTTCGGGGTGAATCGCGAGCGGGCCGCCGTATTCGCGATCGTACCAGGCCGCGATTTCATCGAGCCCCGGCACGGTGCCTCGATATCCAATGAAGTAGAGCGGCGGGCGTTTAGCCGACGGCTTCGGGATCTTCTTCTTGATGCGCATCGTCAGGTCTCGCTATTTTCCGGCTTTTTTGGCGCGGCGGCGTTCGTCCGCATTGAGAAGCCGTTTACGCAAACGCAGGTTTTGCGGGGTGATTTCAACCAGCTCGTCCGGGCCGATATATTCCAATGCGAATTCCAGGCTCATTTCCTTCGGCGGGGTCAGCACCAGCGCTTCGTCGGTGCCCGAGGCGCGCATATTGGACAGGTGCTTTTCTTTGCATACGTTTACATCCAGATCTTCGTCCCGGCTGTTTTCTCCCACGACCATGCCGCGATAGACCTCGACGCCGGGGCCGATGAACATGACGCCGCGTTCCTGCGTCATGAAGATGGCGTAGCCGGTGCTGGTGCCGTCTTCGTGCGCCACGAGCGAGCCATGCGGCGCGACGAGCAGGTCGCGCTCTTCGGCCGGCTCATAGGCGGCAAACACGTGATGCATAATGATCGTGCCGCGGGTTTTGGCCAATAGAAGGTTCTTGAGGCCCATGATGCCGCGCGTGGGAATGTGGTATTCGAGATGCATTTCGCTGGTGCCGACATCGGAATGGATCAGGCGCATGTGGCGCAGTTCGCCGCGGCGCTTGCCCATCTCCTCGATGACCGTTCCCTGGTAGGTTTCAGGCACTTGGATCGTCAGTTCTTCGTACGGTTCCGTCGCCTTGCCCGCCTCATCGCGATGAATGATGACTTCAGGCTGGGAAACTTGCAGCTCATAGCCTTCCCGTCGCATCTGTTCGATCAAGACGCCGAGATGGAGCTCGCCGCGGCCGGCGACGAGAAACCGGTCGGCGCTCTCGGTTTCATGCACGCGCAGGGACACGTTGGTTTCGAGTTCCTTGAACAGGCGGTCCCGCAAGTGCCGCGAGGTTAGGTACTTCCCTTCGCGCCCGGCAAACGGGCTGTTGTTGACGGAGAAGCTCATTTGGACGGTCGGTTCATCGACAGTCACGCGCGGCAGAGCCACCGGATTTTCCGCATCCGCGATCGTATCGCCGATACTGACCTCATCGAGGCCGGCCACCGCCACAATTTCACCGGCGCTAGCTTGATCCGTATCCACCCGTTCAAGGCCTGAATAGACGGCCAGGTCGGACACCTTGCCGGGGATCTGCGCGCCGTCTTTCCCGAGCAGCATGACCGCCTGCCGGCGGGCGATGGAACCGGATTGAATCTTTCCAATTCCCATCTTGCCTTTATACGGATCTTGGACAAGCGCCAGTACGAGAATCTGGAGCGGCGCGGTGGCATTGATCGCCGGAGCGGGAATCTTTTCCAAAACGGTGTCTAGCAAGGGCGTAATGTCCGTGCCGGGCTTATTCACATCCAGCGTCGCCTGGCCCTTGATGGCAGCCGCGTAGACGATGGGGAAATCGAGCTGTTCATCGGTGGCGCCGAGATGGACGAAGAGATCGAAGGTGCGGTTCACCACGTCATCGATCACGGCGTCTGGCCGGTCGATCTTGTTGATGACGACGATGGCCTTATGACCGAGGGCAAGGGCTTTGCGCAGCACGAACGTCGTCTGCGGCATGGGGCCTTCCTTGGCGTCGACGAGGATGAGCACGCCGTCGACCATCCGGAGCGTGCGTTCGACCTCACCGCCGAAGTCGGCATGGCCTGGGGTATCCACGATATTGATCTTCACGCCTTTATAGGTGACGCTGGCGTTTTTGGCCCGGATCGTAATGCCGCGCTCACGCTCCTGGTCCATGGAGTCCATAATGCGCTCGCCCATGTCGTCGATCTTGCGATGGACGTGGGTTTGCCGCAGCACGGCATCGACCAGCGTGGTTTTGCCGTGGTCGACGTGCGCGATGATGGCGATGTTCCGGATATCGTTCCGGCGGTCGTGAGGGGCGCGTGTCTGTGTCATAGTCTTCTCTCGGTCAAAACGCCCCAACAGCGAGGCGGAATCGCGCAGTATAGCCGAAGCGCATCACCTTACACAAGGCATCATCTGCGCTTCGAGAGGAGTTATCGTGAGAGCCTGGTTCGGCTGCCTGCAGGTGCCTACCGGGTTTGCCAGGACGCGCTTCTTGTCATGGCTCCCCAGGTCGCTTTCTTTCCGACAAGCCAGCGATACAACCCGATCAATTTCCAGAAGGAATTCAATTGCCGGTAGCCGAAGTTTTCCAGAAAGGCCCCCAGCAAGAGGAGCAGCACATGTTGAGGTTTGGGATAGACATGGAAGGACAGTTCCTCCAAGAGCAGCGCGCTGACCGAGAGCAGGATGCCGAGGCTGATCGCGGCCAAGAGCAAGACGAACCAGACTTTAAAAGAGATAAAGCCCAGGATAAATCCGATAGTCACGAATACATAGCCGAAGACCTCGATAGCCGGGCCCAGCCACTCGAATAAGACCATGAAAGGGAATGCCAGCCAGCCGACGGTCCCGCCTTTGGGATGACAGAGGAGGTCGAGATTATGAGTCAGACTTTCGCAGAGCCCGCGCTGCCATCGGATGCGCTGGTTCTTCAGCGTGGCGAGATCTTCAGGAGCTTCCGTCCAGCATACCGGGTCGGGGGCAAAGGTGATGCGATAGGGTTTCCCCGCGAGCCGCATGTGCCGGTGGAGCCGCACGACGAGTTCCATGTCTTCGCCGATCGTATCGTGGCGATAGCCGCCGATTCCGATCACGGTGTCTTTATGGAAGAGGCCGAAGGCGCCGGAAATAATGAGCATCGCATTGATCGGAGACCAGCCGAGCCGGCCGAACAGGAAGGCGCGCAGGTATTCGACGATTTGAAACAGCGCCAGGAGATTGGTCGGGAGTCCCACCTTCGTTAAAAATCCGTTCTTCACTTCGCAGCCGTTGGCGACACGGACTGTGCCGCCGCAGGCGATGGTGTGGGGGTCGTCCAGAAAGGGCTGCGCGGCCAGCCGAAGGCTGTCGCGTTGAAGGATGGAATCGGCATCGATGCAGCAAAATAACGGATACAGCGAAATATTGATGCCGGCGTTGAGCGAGTCCGCCTTGCCGCCGTTCTCTTTATCGACGACTCGTAGATTAGGCTGCGCCGGGGCATGGTAGATCGTTCGGATCGGCTTCGTGGCCAATCGGGCGTCGTAGGATTCGGGAAATGGAATCAGGCCGAATTCCTCGATCAGGACGTCCAAGGTCTTGTCTTTCGACCCATCGTTGACGACCACAATTTCAAATTCAGAATAGCTCAGCTGGAGGAGCGATTTGACGGTGGCCGTGATGGTCGCTTCTTCATTGAAGGCCGGCACGAGCAGCGTGATTTGCGGTTCGAATCCGGTGTAGCCATGCGGGAGGCTGTTGAGCGAGCGCTCTTCCATGTAGCGCCGCAGATGAATCGCGGCGACGACGTCCAGCATCAAGTATCCCGCGGTCAGGCCGAGAAGATAGAGCAAGAACAGCCATTCGGATATCGATATGAGCGTGTCGAGCCACATCGGTCAGCAGTTCTCTACCCATTGCCGAATTTGCCGATGGAGCGGCTTCTCTTTCGTGTGGCTGGCCGGGACTCTCGCGATGGTGTCGGTCGTGGCTCTGCCGTTACTTGGACAGGCCGAAGATATTGCGGTGCCTCGTTCCATTCCCATCCCATCCGTTGTTGCGGAGATCGAGTTGTCGTATGTCGGTGAGCGCACGACTCCTGTTGTGACATTCAGCGGTCCGCCCGCTGCCGCGCCCTCTCTTCCTTATCGACCGGTTGCGCCGATTCTTGATCTTCGCGGTCTGTTCGGCGAACCCCATCTATTCGGTTCTTGCGAAGGCCTGAAGGCTCGGATGCAGAACGGCATCGACCTGCCGTGGATTGCCGGAAGCGGAAGGCATTGCGGGCAGCGCATTCCGCTGCACCAGGCAGAAGTTGCCCTGGACCTCTTATCCTACGAGACCCTGCGGATTCGCGGGCGCGCGACCGGCCGGGTGGTGGTGGCCTTGGAAGACCGGGCCGGCGGGCAGCGCGAAGACAATCTTCCGCTCGCGACGGTGACGGGCCCATTCGATCTCACGCTGCCGCTGAAGGGGATCGGGCGGAAGCTGGATCTTCGGTCGTTGACGGCGCTGGTGGTATCGGCGGAGGCGGCTCGCGCGCATATTATGTTTGAACAGATTGAAGTCGCGCAGCCGTCGTCTGAGCCTGCCGTGCCGGCACAGCCTGCCGGGGTTGGTTTCTGGGTATGGACCTATCGCGAGGCGATCCGCGATCCGCAAGCGGTACTGGCCACCTGCTGGGCTCAGCGCTGCTCTCGCGTGCTGATCCAAATGCCGTCTCAGACGGACGACGACGAGCTCTGGCATCGCTATGCCGGGTTGCTGGCGACGATCCAGCAGGCCGGCGTTGCGGCATTGGCCTTGGATGGCTATCCCGAAGCGATTCAGGAACCCCTCAAACTTGCCGAGAAGATAGAGAGGCTGCTGGCCTTGGTGCGGCCTGACGGGATGTCCGGGGTTCAGCTCGATATCGAACCCTATCTCTTGCCGGGATTTTTGCAGGACGAGGCTCAGCTCCGCCGTTACATCGAGACGATCGAGACACTGAAGAACATCATCGGTGGCCGCGTTCGCCTTTCGATGGTGATTCCTTTTTGGCTGGCGTCGCCGACGCTGGCCGGCCGCCCGCTGGCCTACGCCGTCATGGATCGGGTCGATGAAGTGGCGGTAATGAGTTACCGCACGGACTTGGACGACGTGCAGGAGATTGCCGATGACATCCTGCGCTATGGCGATCTCATCGGGACGCGGGTATGGCTGGCGGTGGAGACGACTCCGCTTCCGGTTGAGCAGCATGTGGTGCTGCGCCGCGAGCCGGACTCTGCCAGGGCCGACGCGATGCTGGACTACGATCGGCGGCTGTTGCAGTGGATGCCGCTGGCAGAGGGAGCGAATCGCTCAACCCGGCGAGAGTGGTTCCGCATTCATCATCGGTTCACGGTCAGGCCGGAGCGGCTTACTTTCGCCGGCCGTTCACGGGCTGAGGTATCGGCCTCTGTAAAACGGATTGTGGAGACGACCTCGCATCCCAGTTTTTCAGGCGTGATTATTCACGACCTCAATGGGTTCCGAGCGCTTGCGGAGTAAGCCGCACGGATGACGCAAGAAAACAGTGACGAACGATTGGACGAGCGAGTGCATGTTGCGGACCGGTCGGATCATACGCATTGGGTGCCTTGCGTTCTTCGCCTGCCTTGCCGCTGCCGGAGTCGATGGGCTGGTCCCCTCCGTGCAAGCAAACAGCGCCGAACCCCCGCCGCGCCGGCTTCTGGAGCAGGGAAAATTTTTGGAGCAACAGAAACAGTTTCCGGAGGCCATCGCGGCCTATCGCCGATATTTAGCGGCGCGTCCGGAGAATGACGAGGTCCGCGCAAGTTTGGCGAAACTGCTCTCCTGGCAGCGGCAATGGGATGAAGCGAGCGCGCTCTATCGCGATATCTTGTCCCGCCATCCGCTCGACGACGACAACCGCGTCGCGCTGGCGCGAGTGTTGTCGTGGCAGCAGCGCTACCCCGAGGCCAGGCAAGAGTATGAGGGGGTCCTCCGCGATCATCCGCAGCATCCCGATGCGTTGACCGGGCTTGCCGATGTGCTGTTGTGGAGCGGCCATCCGGATCAGGCGATCCCCTACTATCAGCGCGTGGTGGAGGCCACGGGCGATCCCGAAGTTGCGGCGCGTCTGCGTTCGTTGAAAGCCGAGTCCTCCGCGAAAAACGATCCCCCAGGTCAGCGTTCGATCCCTGCGCCAATGCCGGCTTTGGAGAGCAAGTCTGTTTCCGCCGATGCGCTGCAGATGTTGGAACGTGGGCATCGACTAGAGTTGGCGCGACAGTATGACGAGGCGGCGGCCCTGTACCGAGCGGGTATGCAACAGTTCCCTGAGCGCGACGATCTGCGCAGCGCACTGGCGCGCGTCTTGTCGTGGCAGGGAGCTCATGCCGAGGCGGTTTCGTTGTATCGCGAGGTGCTCGCGCGCCATCCCGGGGATCGGGATATTCGTGTGGCGCTGGCGCAAGTGTTGTCGTGGCAGAAACAGTTTCCCGAAGCGCAGGCGTTGTATGCGCAGGTGGTGCAGGAAGAGCCTCAGCATGTAGAGGCGCGCCGCGGGCTTGCCGAAGTGGCGCATTGGCAGGGGAATCGGACAGAGGCGCTGGCGCGCTACGAGGCGCTAGCCGCCGAGACGCACGACTCGGAGATTGAACAGCAGTTACGCAACGTGCGATCCGAGCTGCTGGTGTCGCCGCGGGCGGCCGTGGGGCAGGGATTGACGGGGCTCCGTCTGCCCTATCGCGACTATGTGAAGGCCGGCTACGGGCATTACTCTTACACGAAGGGAATACCTGACGAACGAGATCTCTTGTTCGAGATAGCCAAGCCGGTCGGCGATCAGACGGTGATCGTGCGGGCTGAGCCAATCAATCGATTCGGCTCGCACGACACACCGCTGTCGGCAGAGCTGTACAGCCCTCTCTGGGCGCGGGCCTGGGGGTATGTCGCGGCCCAGGGCACGATTAATCCGCACTTTGCTCCCAACTATTCGTTCGCCGGGGAGATCGCGCAAGGGTTGGGAGGCGTCCACTCCACGCTCGCGCCGTTCGAAGTCTCGTTCGGATATCGCCGGTTGAATTACAAACAAGACGATATCGATCTCTTGATGCCCGGGCTGACGATCTTTCTGCCGTTCAATCTGTGGCTGACCGAAAAAATCTATGCCATTCCCGATACCGGGGCGATCACGTTGGCGTCGCAGTTGACCTGGCGGCCGGCGGACCGGGTCCAGGTGTTTGCCTCAGGGTCGTTCGGAACCTCCGGTGAACGGATCGTGGCCGCGCAGGATTTCACCAGGGTGCAGAGCCGGACCATCCAAGGCGGAGTGACGTTTCCCCTCACGGATCGCTTCTCGGTTGAGGCGTCGGGGTATTACGAAGACCGCGGCATTCTCTACGTTCGGCGGGGCGGTAATCTGAGCCTGCTGTATCACTGGTAACGCATGGAACGATCGATCCTCATCCGATTGACTGGAGTCGCCACGCTCTTTCTCGCGATTGTGATCGGGTCCTGGGCATTGTTGAGCCCGCGGTCCGGCCAGCCCATCGAGCTTTCCAAGCAAGACCTCCATCTGTTTCCCGGTGTCTCAGGCCCCGATCACGCCACCATCGTGCCGCCTCGGGTACCGACAGCGTGGACGACCTACGGAGAAGGATCGAAGAGCCGCTTGGCGATTTTCTTGACCGATCCGGATTCCTCCTGGCTGGGATTGGCGCATGGGCTCAAATCTATCGGCGTCCCCTTTCGGATCACGCGCGATATTCGCGAAGCGCTGACCCATCGGGTCGTCCTGGTCTATCCGACGATCTCTGGGAAGGTGTTGTCTCCAGAGGAGCTTCGGGCATTAGCGGAGTTCCCCAAATCCGGTGGGACCTTGATCGGGATGCAGGTTGTGGGCGGCGGGCTGAATGAGACCTTCGGTTTTCGCGAAGCCGTCGTCTCGCGACAGCGGTACGACCTGCGCTTGGCGGAATCGGACCCGCTGCTGGCGGAATTGACCGACCCGCGCGAGCGGCATCTGCGCGTGGGCATTCGAGACAAAGGCGTCGAGGTGGTGGGGACGTACGGCTATACCGACAGTGCCGCCCCGCTTGCCCGATTCGACGACGGCACGGCGGCCATCACGCAGAAAATCTATGGGCAGGGCCGGGCCTATGCCCTCGGGCTCGATCTCGGGTTTTTGCTCCTGAAGGGATACAACAATCGCGGCGAGGAACTCGTCCGGACCTTCGACAATCAGTTCGATCCGACCCTCGATGTCTGGCTGCGGCTGCTGAAGTCGATCTACCGCACCGCCCAATCCGGCGCGGTCACGCTGGGGACCGTGCCCTTTGGCAAGTCGCTGTCGGTCATGCTCACGCACGATGTGGATTTTACGCAATCCATCAAGAATGCGGTGGACTATGCGGAGTATGAACACAGCCAGGGGTTGGCGGGCACCTATTTCATTCAGGTGAAATACATTCGCGATTACAACGACGATATTTTTTTCAACGACGAGGGCGTGCGGTATCTCGCGCGCCTCGCAGAGCTCGGCATGGAGCTGGGGAGCCATACGATTGCCCACTCCCGCGTGTTCAATGCGTTTCCCATGGGCACGGGGCGCGAGGCCTACCCCGCCTATGCGCCGTTCGTGAAGAATCGGACGACGGCGTTGAACGCGAGCATCCTCGGCGAATTGCGAGTCAGCAAATTCTTGATCGATCGGTTTTCAGGCCAGTCCATCGTGTCATTCAGGCCGGGGGAACTCTCCAATCCGTTCAGCCTCCCGCAGGCGTTGCTGGCCACAGGCTATCGGTACAGCTCGACCGCGACCGCCAATAACTCGTTGACGCATTTGCCCTATCAATTGACGTACGACCGGTTGACGGACAGTGAAGTCGAGCTGTTCGAGTTTCCCGTGACGATCGAAGACGAAGAATTGCCGAAGATGGGCGACCGGCTGCCGGAGGCGCTGGAGATCGCGCGTCAGATCGGCCGGTACGGCGGCTCGATGGTTGTCCTTATCCATCCGAACATCCTCGACCATAAGCTGGTCTTCGAGAAGGGATTCGTCGAAGGCGTGCGGCCCTTCGCCTGGTTCGGTTCGGTCCGGGAGTTCGGCCGCTGGTGGACGGCGCGCAACCAGGTGCAGCTGGATGTCGAGTCAATCGGGCGGGGCGGGACGATTACGATGACGGTTCCGGAGTCTGTGGTTGGGTTGACGCTGGAGGTGCCCAGTGGCTGGCACATCGATCCTGCACGCTCGTCGCTGAAGGGCATTGAGCAGCGCGGAGCGGTCGTCATCCTTCCTGAGTTAAAGGGTGTGCAGACGCTCGCGTTTGCCGCCGGCTCGTCGTAACAAGTCTGCGCGGTCAGGCCGCGGACAAGCCGGGCGTGTGTGGTAGGGATTCCTCGAACCGTTTCGCGACAAAGGGTGTGAGCACTTTCCGCGCTTCGGTTGTCGGCAGTGTTTGCACGAGGATCGAGAGTTTGTCGTCCGTCATCGATGGCAACAGCGAGAGCGCTTCCGCGGCTCGATAGCGCACCCACCAGTGGGAGTCGCTCAACAGTCCGATCAAGGCGCCTTCATCCTCCTTGACGCCCATCTTTCCAAGCGCGGCCGCCGCCTGGACTCGAATAAACCACATGGGGTGAGTGAGGTACTGCCGCACGGTGGAGAGATCCTGCGGATCGGAGCATTGCCCCAGTAGCGAGAGGCACCCGGCCAGCACGTTTTCGTGCAGGGGGCGCCGGGCCAGCAGGGGGCGGATCAGCGGCAAGGCGCGATGATTCCTGGTCGAGGCGAGGAAGCGGAGCAACCGGGCGGCAATGAGCGGTTCTGCTTGTACCGCGGCTTCCCCGAGTGCGCGGGCGACGAGCTCGTTCCCCGCGCGTTGTAAGATGGTCAGCACTTTGAGCGGAGACCAATCGGCGCGTTGGGACAGTAAGGGGACCAACTCGGGAATGGCCTTCGTGGCATCGATGCGCACCAGGGCGCGGGCGGCCTCGAACGAGCGAAACGCATTCGCATCCTGCGCGAGCTCGACGAGGCGCGGCCAGATCGAGGAATCTTTCAAGTGGCCGAGCGTGACGATGGCCAGAAGTTGCTGCCGCAACGTCCCTTTGGCTAAGTAGTGGCGTACGACATGGTCCATGCCGGTCCGCCGCAAGATCGCGCAGAGCTCGTCCGACGATTCGCCTTTGATGGATTCTTGCAGATGATTCCAGACATAGAGAAACAGCACCCGGTCGCGCGGGTGGATCGGCGGCAGAATGTCCGGCGCTTCGATTAAGCTTTGGGCCAGGATCGGGCGCCAGACGGTCATCATCTGTTGGCGCCGCCGGTCGGTTGAGGCGCGGAGCCGGCGGATCACGAGCGTCCATCCAAGCAGGAAGAGAATCAGGCCATGAATGGCGAAGGTGGCCAGCCATCCAGCGCCGACAATCGACTGAGAGAGCGTCTGGTCAACCACGCCCGTCACCTGCGCCCCCCCGCTAGGCCGCGACCTTGAGGAAGCGGTTCAGCCGCGCGGTGAGTTCCCGTGGGTTGAAGGGTTTCACCATGTAGTCGTTTGCGCCCGCGGCCAGCGCCCGTTGAATGTCGTGCTCGCTCGAATCCGCGGTGAGCATGATGATCGGAACCTGCTGCCACTCTGGTTTGCTCCGAATATACGGGAGTAACTGCAGGCCGCTCATGTGCGGCAGCATGATGTCGAGCAACACGAGGCTGGGCGGCGCCATCGTATCGATCAACTGCTGCGCCTGGAGGCCGTCGGGCGCATGGACGATGCGGTACCCGGCGCGTTCCAGCAAGAACTTCAGCAGACTGGCGGTATCTTCTTCGTCTTCCGCCATCAGCAGCGTGGGTTTGTCCGGGTGCGGTGCCGTATTCATGAGACCTCCTGTTCTCGTGTTGCCATCGATTGTGTGTCAGTCGAAGACGACCTGGACCTGTTCGAGATAGGTCGCGAGCGCATCCAGCTCGATCCGGATCGGATCGGCCGCTCCGGATTTGGCCGCCTGTTCCATCGTTGCCGCCATTGTCGTAATGCAGTCGAATCCGTAGCTGCCGCCGGCGCCTTTCATGCCGTGGGCGATCTTGCGAATCGTCTCAAAATCTTGCTGCGCGAGGGCGTCGCGCATGGCAACGACTTCCTTTTTTCGGTTGGTCATGAATTTCGGAAGCAGTGGCTCGAAATCCGATTCGATATGCACGATCAACGCCTGCGAAGCACCGGCGGACTGGTCGGGAGATGTGTGATTCATGGTGTGCTCTCCGGTTACAAGCGACATCGTTCGCTCAGGCGGCCCTCTTTTTTCTGCTCCGGCTGGACGCGGATGGACTGGCTCGTCGCGGTTTCGTCGCCGCCGGGGCATTTGCCGGCACCGGCTCCAGGATGTCCTTCACGCGCTGGACCAGTTCATGGAAGCCCTGCTGCTTGATGACATATGCCGTGGCGCCTTCGTTCAATGCCCGCTGAATATCTGGCCCGTAGGAATCGGCGCTGAGCATGACGATGGGAATGTGTTTCCAGTCTGGGTTTCGGCGCAAGCCGGCGAGCAGCTCGAATCCATTGACATAGGGCACCACAATGTCCAGTAGGATCAAGGCGGGCGGAAGAATCGTTTCGATCAGGCAGATGGCTTGCCGCCCGTCGACCGCCCGCACGACTTTGTAGCCCTCGCGTTCGAGGATCGTTTGGATCAGGCTGCCCGTATCGGGCTCATCTTCGACGCATAAAATGGTGTGTGTCATGATCGGTCCCTCCTGGCGGTCGAATCGTTATCGACGCCGACTGAATACGGTTCATCGAGTTATGCGGCCTCCTGCCGCCCGGCGTCCTGGGTGTAGCGATGAATGGCGTCGAGCAAGACTTTCTTGGTGATGGGCTTGGTCAGGTGCGCCGTGCAGCCGGAGGTCAGGCTCTTGTCGATTTCCTCCCGAAACGCATTGGCCGTGAGCGCCACAATCGGGATGGGGGCGCGACGCTGGGCGCGCTCCCAGCTTCTGATCGCCTGCGTCGCCTCGTAGCCGCCCATGACCGGCATTTGAATGTCCATGAGCACCAGGTCGTAGGAGTGGATCTTGACCTTCTCGACGGCTTCCAATCCGTGTTCCGCCATGTCTAGGTCGACGGGACTGTGTTTGAGAAACAGGTCAACGATCGCCCGGTTATCTTCCAAATCTTCGACCAGAAGAATGCGGGTGCGTACGGTTGGCGACGATGGCACGGCGCTGGGGGCAGGCGGCTGCGCCGGCCGGCGCGGCTGTTCGGGCGTCTTGAGATCTAGGGCTGTATGAATAGCTTCGAGCAGCGCCAGGCGGCGAATCGGTTTCGCGATGTAGTGCGTGAGATTACCGGCCGGTTTCTTGGTCGTGTTGCGGCGCTGTGGATCGGACGTCAGTCGAAGAATCGGGAGGCTCTGCGCCGCGGCCGCCGATTCGATGCGCCGCAGCCAATCGTTGTCGAGGCCGGGCATGCGGTTGTCCAGAATCAACAGGTCGAACGGGCGGGATTCGGGCGGCTGGCGCAGCAAGGTGTGCGCGTCGACCGCATCGGCCGCTTCGGTACAGGCGCCTCCGGCGCGGGCGATGATCTCCCGGACGATGTGCCGGTTCAGGTCATTGCCGGCGAGGAGCAGCCGCTGTCCCGCGACGCTGGGAACAGGAGGCTGCGCCGGATTGGCCGCGGCAGGGAGATGGAGCAGCACATGAAAGGTGCTGCCGACGCCTTCTGTGCTCTCGACCCAAATGCGCCCGCCCATGAGCTCCGCCAGGCGTTTGCTGATCCCGAGTCCGAGCCCCGTGCCGCCGTACTTGCGCGTGGTGCTGGAGTCGACTTGCGTGAAATTGTCGAAAATGACGCTGAATTTATCTTGCGGAATTCCAATGCCGGTGTCGGAGACGGCCAGATGAATGCCATGCTCAGCCTCGTGGCCATGGGCAGGCTCCACTCGGACGAGCACATGTCCGCGATCCGTGAATTTGATGGCGTTGCTGAGTAAGTTCATCAGAATCTGCCGCAGGCGCGTGGGGTCGCCGCTGACGTAGCCGGGCAGGGCAGGGTCGATATGGGCGAGCACATCGAGGTCCTTGCCTTGGGCGCGCACAACGATCAGTTCCGCGGTGCTTTCCACGAGTTCGCTCAAGTCGAACCCGATGGTTTCGAGTGTCACATGGCCCGCTTCGATTTTGGAGAGATCGAGAATGCCGTTGATGAGCTCCAGCAGCGTATTGGCCGCGCGGCGGAGCCGGTACACGTAGTCGATCTGCGCGGCGGTCAGCGTCGTCTCGCTCAACACTTCCGCCATCCCGACGATGGCGTTCATGGGGGTGCGGATTTCATGGCTCATGGTCGCGAGAAACTCGCTCTTGGCCTGCGTGGCCGCCAGCGCTTGATCGCGCGCGTTCAACAGCTCCGCGTTGCGCTGCGCGAGCTCCTGCATCACGTTGGCGAGCGCTTCTTGCGCGAGCTTCGACTCCGTGAGGTCTCTTAAAAAAGCGGTGAAAAAGATGTCGTCGCCGAGCGCGTGGTGGGTAACGGTCAGCTCTACAGGCACCTCTTGCCCGTCCATCCGCTGGGCGTACACTTCGATGCGTTTGTTGAGCGAGGGATCCGCTCCCGTGTTGGCGAGGCGCTGTACTCCGCTTCGGTGCGCGTCTTGGAATCGCGCGGGAATAATGCAGTCCGTCAAGTTTTTCCCCAGCACATCCGACCGGGTCCACCCAAACATTGTCTCGGCCTGCCGATTCCACTCGCGGATCAGGCCCGCCGGGTTGATTTCGATGACGGCATCCAGCGCGTTGTCGATGATGAGCTTCGTCCGCGCTTCACTGTGGCGCAAGGACATCTGTACGGTGCGTTGCCGCTCAAGGCTGACGGTCAGTGCCCGGGCGTGTTTGACGAGCAAGACGGTCATGACGAGGGCGGTGAGCCCCACAATGCTCATCATGATCACAATCGTGCTGCGGGTCAGGTTGAGGCGGCGGTACGCCTCCTCGGCATCGATTTTTGTGATCAACCCGATGCCAAGCTCTCGATCCCAGAGCCAGGCTCCCACCACGGGCACTCCCCGGTAATCGCGATGTCCTTCAAGGGTGCTGCCGGCATGGCCTTGCACGGCTTCGTGCGCCATGTGGGTGAGCGGCTGCTGGGTGCGCGGCGTGGCCGGTTGAGGCTCCGTCAGCAGATTCACGCCCGGGTCGCGGAGTTCGACGGAGAGGATGCCTCTGCTATTGGCGGAGGTGTCGGGAATGAGGCCGATCGTTCGCAAGTGGGCGTCGAAGCGGCTTTCGGTAATTAGGCGGCCGGAGCGGTCTAAGGCATAGGTTTCTCCGGTCGCTCCCAGCCGGCCGAGCTGGATGATTTTCGTGAAATCCTCCAAGGGGTTCACGAAAAATACGAGAATGGCGATGATCGATCCATCCTCGCCGCGAATGGGCGCGGCCGACGCCATGAGCGGGTTATCTGTCGCGACGGTGCCGCCGTCGTCCAGATTGATCTCGGCGAACGCCAGGAATGGGAGGCCGATCGTCGTCGATCCGTCCAAGGCTTTGGCGATCACCTCGGGGTCGTGAAACCCGACGGTGTCGTATTGCCCCAAGGCGGTATTGACGATGGCGGCGATCTGAATGCCGTCGGGCGAGAGGATGGAAAAGCCAATCGTGTTTTTCATCTTGCGCGTGAGCGGGGTCAGGATCATCCGAATGTTCTGCAGCGCCGCGCTGCGGCGGAGCGCTTGGGGCGTGCGCTGCACGCGGAGCTGAGCGGCGACAGCGGTGCGAAGTTCGTGGGATTCGGCCAAGGCGTTGAGCTGATCCTTGTGGGCGGCCGCCCAAATCTGCAGCCCTCGTTGCGTCGTTTCTAGAACCGTCCGCAGATGGCTGGAAAGATCGGCCCGTTCTCCGTCCTCGATCTTGGTCACGGCTATCCAGACCACGAGGGCGAGCGGAAACAACAGGAGCAGCAGCAAGTATTCTTTGCTGGCCTGGGACGGTTGACGATTCAGTTTTCGCATCGGCTCCCCTCTAGGCGGCGTTGTTCAGCGGGCGGCGGACATAGTCCGCGAGCGCCGCCAGCAGTGTCTTCTTCTTGATCGGTTTTGTGAGATGCGCGGTACAGCCCGCCGCCAAACTTTTCTCACGCTCTTCAGCAAAGGCATTGGCGGTGAGCGCTAGAATCGGGGTGGGGGCGCGCGCCTGCTCTTTTTCCCAGGCTCGAATCAGGCCGGTGGCCTCATACCCATCCATGACGGGCATTTGCATGTCCATGAGGACGAGATCGTAGGCGCCCGCTTTGAATTTCTCCAGGGCGACGGCCCCGTTTTCCGCCATGTCGACCGCATAGGTGGTGGATTTTAAGAAGAGCACGATGACGTCCCGGTTGTCTTCGAGGTCTTCGGCGAGGAGAATTCGTCCTGTGGTAGACGGCCAGACCTGGGCGCGCGTTGTTTCAAGGGGTAGGGCGGGCGGAGCGGGCGCCGGGGTCTGGGCGGAGCGAGGCGGCAGTGGTTCGGTCAGGGCTTTGTGGACAGCGCTGAGCAGCGCGCTGCCTCGAATGGGCTTGCTGAGATGCCGGTGAATGCCCAAGGCCTGCGCGGTTGCCGCATTGCCTCGGCCCACATCGGATGTCAGCATGACGATAGGCGTCTTGGACAATTCCGGGGATGCGCGCATCGCTTCGGCGACGGAGAACCCGTCCATCTCCGGCATGCGGCAATCGAGGATGACGAGTTGAAAGGGGGTGCCGTCGGTCTGCGCCTGCCGCATTGCCGCCAATGCGGCGGGGCCACTGTCGGCTTCGCCGATCCGTGCGCCTGTCCGAGCGAGAATATTGCGGCAGACAAGGCGGTTGGTGTCGTTGTCGTCGACGACGAGAATGTGCGCACCGGTCAGGGCCGGTGCTGCCTCGCCGGCGGGAGCGAGCAGTGCTTGCGGCAGCCGCGTGGCGACATGCATGGTGCAGCCTGCGCCGAGGGTGCTTTCCGCCCAGATCCGTCCGCCCATCAATTCGGCGAGGCGCCGGGAGATGCTGAGCCCGAGCCCGGTGCCGCCGTACTTCCTGGTGGTCGAGGAATCCACTTGCGTGAAATTTTCGAAAATGGTCGTCAGTTTGTCTTCGGGAATGCCGATGCCGCTGTCCGTCACGCTGAAATGCAGCAGGTCATCTAGGGAACCCTCGTGCCGCTGCACCCGCAGGATGATGTCCCCGCGCTCGGTGAATTTAATGGCATTGCCGAGGAGATTGATGAGGATTTGCCGGAGGCGCGTGGGATCGCCCTGCACGGTCTGAGGGACATCCGGGGCGACGTCGACGATGAGCTCCAGCTGCTTGGTTTGGGCGCGCATGGCCATGAGCTCGCCGGTCGATTCGACGAGCTCCCGCAGGTCGAACGGCACCTGTTCCAGCTCCATGTGGCCGGATTCGATTTTCGAGAGGTCGAGAATATCGTTGATGAGCGCGAGGAGGGCGTTCGCGGCCCGGCTGAACCGGGTGACGTAGTCCCGTTGTTCGTCGGTGAGCGCGGTGTCCAGCAGCAGCTCGGCCATTCCGAGGATCGCGTTCATGGGTGTGCGGATTTCGTGGCTCATGGTGGCGAGGAAGGCGCTCTTGGCCTGGGTCGCGGCCAGGGCCTGATCGCGTGCCTGCGCGAGTTCGCGGTTTTGCAATTCGAGATGTTCAGCGGCGACCCGTATGGCCTCTTCCGATTTCTTGCGCGCGGTGATATCGCGGACGAATCCGGTAAAGAACCGGCTGTCGGCGAGCCGGATTTCGCTGACGGCGAGTTCGAGCGGAAACACGGTGCCGTCTTTTCTGACGCCGGCAACTTCCAGTTCTTTGCCGATGATATTAGCGTGGCCCGTTTGGCGATAGCGCTGGAGATAGCTGTCATGGGCCGATTGGTGCGGCTCCGGCATGAGACGGGAGATGTTAGTCTGGATCATATCCGAGGCGGCGTAGTCGAAGATGCGTTCTGCCGCTGGATTGAACGAGGTAACGGTGCCGCATTCGTCGATGGTGATGATGCCGTCGGCGGCATGGTCCAGAATGGCCCGCAGCCAGGCGGTATGGCGGGTCAGCGCGCGTTCGGCGGTTTGCCGCTGCATCGTATTCCGGTAGGCCCGCAGAATTTGGCCGCAGGTTTGGAGAAACGGATTCAGATAGTCGATCAGCGATGCGTGATAGCCTTCCGGCCGCCCGGCTACGGCCACGGCGCCGATCACTTTGTCGCCGTCCAGCAGCGGGAGGCCGAGGAATGCCCGGAACGATGAATGGCTGGAATCGCTGATCAGCACGGGTTGTCCGGTGGTAAAGATCCGGTTCAAATATCGTTGAAGCGTTTTGTCTTGCCGGTCGGGCGCGACGCCTGGCGCAGTGGCAATCGTGTGGGCATGGATGCGAAGCGAGGGGGGCGCATCGTCGGGGAACTCCGCTTCTCCAACAATGCCGGATGGGCTCCGTGTGAGGATTTGCAACCGGGCGAGCAGCTTGGCAAACATCTCGTCGGCCCGGAGGTCTGAGATGCAGGCTTTCTGCACATCGGAGATCGCGGAGAGTAATTCTTGCTGGGCTTCGGCTTGGAGCGTCGCCTGTTTCAAGGCGGTGATGTCTTTCGCAATCCCAAGGAATCCCGTCAGCGTGCCGTTCGGCCCGCGCGCGGCGGTGACGACCAGATTAACGGTGATACGGTCGCCGTCTTTGCGAAGATAGGTCCATTCCCGTTCTTCGTAGCCTCCCATGCGGGCGGCTTCAACCAAGACATCGACACCGGTTAGCGGGCGTCCGAATCGTTCGGACAACTGCTGCCCACGCAGGGCTATTTCCGCCGAGAGGTGGAACGAGTCGAGGGCGCGCAGGCCGATCACTTCATCGGCCTGGTAACCCAGCAGCCGCTCGGCGCCAAAGTTAAAGAGGGTGAGGATGCCTTGCGGGTCGGTCGCGATAATGCCGATTTCCGTGGCCGAATCGAGGACGGTTTGCAGGCGCGCCCGGGTATCGGCGATTTCCTCCAGCGCTTGTTTTTGCCCGGTGATGTTGCTGCAGGTCCAGATCAGCCATTGCGATTCATGGTGCCGTTCCGGGAGCGTCTTCAAGGCGGCTTCGACCCAGATGGACTTGCCGGATTTGGCGCGACCGATCAGGTCTCCTCTCCAGGCGCCGTGCTGGCGCAGGAGCGGGAAAAAAATGTCTTCGAGCTTGGCGATCCATTCGGGCGGATAGAGCATGGTCCATGACTGCCCGATGAGGTCGATGGGACGGAAGCCATGCATGGCGGCAAAAGCGTCGTTGACGAATGTATAGCGGCCGTCCTTGGTCAGGAGGGCGACGCCCTCGGTGCTATGTCCCAAGGCCAGCAGCAGCCGCTCATGCATCGCTTCGGTTTGCCGGTGAGCCTGTGCGCTTTGGGCGAGTTGCTTTGTGCGCTGTCGGAGATCCAGCAAGCTCATGACTTGCCGGGCTAAGGCCGTGAGGGCTTGTTCCTGCTTTGGGCTGACATGGCGGGGATGGCAGTCGAGCACGCAGAGGGTGCCGATCGCATGCCCGTCGGCCGTGAGGAGTGGAATGCCTGTATAGAAGCGAATGAACGGCTCTTCTGTGACGAGCGGGTGATTCGCAAATCGAAGATCGGCCAAGGTATTGGGAAGCACGATAGGATGCAATTGTTCGATGGCATGGGCGCAGAGCGCGCGCGCTCGTGGCAGTTCGGTGGAGGGAATTCCGATGCGGGCTTTGAACCAGAGGCGGGTTCGATCCATGAAGCCGATGTAGGCCATGGGCGCTCCGACGATCTGTGCCGCCAGGTGGCAGAGATCGTCGAAGGCCGGCTCGGCGTCGGAGTCCAGAATGCCGTAGCGCAGTAACGCGTCCAGGCGGCGGTATTCATCTTGCGGTTGTAGGAATGGCTTCATGGCGTTCAGTGGCGTCCGGTTCAACGTGCGATGGTCTCGTGCGTTAGGCGGTTGTCCTTAAGACCAGGATGGCCCCTAGGAGCGCAGAGTCGTCCATATCTCCAGGTATCTTTTCGGTAAACTCCTGTACCGCCTTGAGCGGTTCATGAATGCGAGGCTGGATAACGCGGCTTCGCGAATTCTGCTGAGGATGGTTTGTTGAATGGCCCTGACGGCTCTGTTGAATGGCCCTGACAGCTCTGCCTGACGGCTCTGTCTGATGGTGCGTCGGGTCCGATTGATTGGTCTGCTTGAGTTTTGGAAGGATGCATTGTAAGGTGACGAAGTAACCCTGCCGAACGACTTTTTCCCCCGTTGGAGCGTGCCCGAGAATGCCTGGTGACGACCGGTTCGTTGAAATACAGCAGCCTTCGCGTCGCGCCTGGCGTTGGTGGCAGATTACCCTCTTGACGCTGTGCGCGCTCGGCATTGTGGGTGTGACGGCCGCAGCCGGCGTGATCTGGCAGCTCGCGCAGGATCTTCCTCCGTTGGATCTCTTGCAGGGGTATCAACCGAGCTTGGTTACGACGGTGTATGCCGACGATCGGCAGCCGATCGGGCAATTCTTTATTGAGCGACGGACGCTGACTCCTCTGGACCGCATTCCGAAAACATTGACGCAAGCCGTGATTGCGACGGAGGACGTGCGGTTCTTCGAGCATCCGGGGCTGGACTACATCGGGATTTTGCGGGCGGCCTGGACCAATCTTCGCCACGGCGGAAAGAAGGTGGAGGGGGCGAGCACGATTACGCAGCAACTGGCGCGGTCGCTCTTCTTATCCGCGGAGCGATCGTACGATCGGAAGCTGCGGGAATTGATTCTGGCCTATAAGATGGAAGCGGTGTCCACGAAAGAACAGATTCTTGAAACCTATTTGAACCAGATTTATTTCGGCCAGGGGTCCTATGGCGTGGCGTCTGCGGCGCAATCGTATTTCGGGAAAGAGATCGAAAAGCTGACGCTGGCCGAGTCGGCGTTTCTCGGAGGTCTGCCGAAGTCGCCGAGCCGGTTTTCCCCGTTCACAAACTATGAGCGGGCGAAGAAGCGCCAGGAACATGTGCTGGCGCGCATGGAAGAGGCGGGATTCATTTCCGTCGCCGAGCGCGATGCCGCGATTGCAGAGGAGTTGAAATTCCGCCGGCCTGGCAGCGAACAGATTGCGCCGTATTTCGTGGAGCATGTGCGGCAGCAACTGGTCGCAAAATACGGCGAAACCATGGTGTACAAGGGTGGGTTGCAGATCTTCACCACGCTGAACCTCGAAATGCAACGCGCCGCGGAGCGCGCGTTTCTTGCGGGTGTGCGGGATCTCGACAAGCGCCAAGGGTGGCGCGGGCCGAAGAAGTCGGTCGAGCTTGCGACGGTACAGATGCCAGGGGCGGCGCTTTCCGATCAGCCGATCAAAGTGGGGGATGTTCTCGAGGGGATCGTCTTGAAGCAAGCCAAGGATCATTATGTGGTCCAGCTCGGGGATCAAGAGGCCAAGCTCTTTTTCGATGACATGGCTTGGGCCAAACGGGTGCTCAAGGGGACCGATCCGATACAGGATGCGGTGGTGATGCCTGACGTCAAAAAAACGTTGAAGCCGGGCGATGTGATTGAGGTCAGCGTCAAGAAGCTGGCGAAGGACGGGATGCAGCTGGCGTTGGAACAGACGCCGATCGTGGAAGGCGGGCTGGTCGCGGTCGATCCGCGCACCGGCGCGATTCGCGCAATGGTCGGCGGGTACGATTTTTCACGCAGTGAGTATAACCGGGCGATGCAGGCCCATCGGCAGCCCGGTTCAGCCTTTAAGCCGGTGATCTATGCGACGGCGATGGCGCAGGGAATGAGTCCCGCGACGCAGATTCTCGATGCGCCGGTAGTGTACGAGCAGGAGGCCGACGACAAGATCTGGAAGCCGGAGAACTACGGACGGAAATTCCACGGCATGGTGACGTTGCGCGATGCGCTGGCGCATTCGCACAATCTGGCCACGGTGCGGTTGCTCGACAAGGTGGGCGTTAAGAACGTCATTGAGTTCGCGCGAACGGTCGGTGTGACAAGCCCGCTGCCCGCTGATTTATCTCTGGGGTTGGGGTCGTCTTCTATTGGACTGCTGGAACTGACCTCGGTCTACGGCGTGTTTCTCAATAAGGGGACGAGGGCCGAGCCGTTCACGATTAAAGTGGCGAAGGACAGCGCCGGCAACACGCTTGAGACGATGGAGGAACAGCCGCACGAAATTATTGCGAAGGAGACGGCCTACCTCATCACGAATATGATGGAAGACGTGATTCAGAAAGGGACGGGGCAGGCGGCGAAAGTGATCGACCGGCCGATCGCTGGAAAGACCGGCACGACGAACGAATATGTGAATGCCTGGTTTATCGGCGGGGCGCCGAATTTGGTGACTGGCGTGTACGTTGGGTTCGACGATCGCCGCCCCTTGGGAGAGAGCGAAACCGGCGCCCGTTCGGCGCTGCCGATTTGGATTCAGTTCATGAAGGACGCGCTGCTTCAGCTACCGGTGGTGCCGTTCGAAATTCCCGAAGGCATCACGTATGTGAAGGTCGATTCCGCGACCGGGTTGTTGGAGTCAGAGCAAGAAGGCGATGGAGAAAAGGGGGCTGTCGAGCTGTTTACCAAAGGAAGCGAGCCGACGCAATCGGCGGTGCGCCGGCTTGGCCCGACCGATTTTTATAAGCTGGATCAGATTCCTGAAGGGGGGCCTGTCGGAGAGGGTGTCGCTGCGCCGTGAGGGCGTTAGGCTTGTGAGTCTTGATATTCCTCGTGCCAGGCCATCTGAATCGCTTCAAGGATCTTCTCGTTCGACTTTTTGGGGTCGTCCTTAAAGTCCGGCAAAGCCACGATCCAGGCGTGCATATCTGTAAAGCGGATGGTCAGCGGGTCCGCATCCGGATGTTCTTCGACCAGGCGAATCGCAATATCTTCCGTATTCTGCCACTTCAAATCCATCGCGCGTCCTCGTTGCCAGGGGTTATGTCACCTCGGAGACTTTTTTGCCTTGCAGCCCTCGCTTGAGGGAATCGTCCAGCATGGCCACCGTGAGGCTTTTTGCGGCCTGTTCGAGATCGGCCATGCGCGCCCTAATTGCGCGGGTGTCGTTCCCCTCCTTGGCGGCGGCCAGCACGGCGAGGGCGTTGCGAATGGCATCGATTTCCGCTGCGGTGATCAGCTGCCCGCCGTCTGCCAAAGATTTTTCCGTTGTGGTGATCAGCGCTCCGGCGTCGAGCCGGGCCTCAATCAATTTTCTCGCGCTGACGTCGTCTGCGGCAAACTTGAACGAATCTTCGATCATCCGCTCGACTTCCTGATCGGACAGTCCATAGGACGGTTTGACTTCGATGGACTGGGTGTCTCCCGTTCGCATGTCTTTCGCCATCACATTCAAGATGCCGTTGGCATCGATCAGGAAAGTGACTTCAATGCGCGGGACTCCAGCCGGCAGGGGCGGGACTTTCAGCCGGAAACGGGCCAGGCTGCGGTTGTCTTTTGCCAGTTCCCGCTCGCCCTGGAGAATATGAATGTCCACGCCGGTCTGTCCGTCCACATAGGTGGTGAACATTTCCTTGGCACCGGCGGGGATGGTCGTATTGCGGCGAATCAGGCTGCTCATGACGCCGCCCATCGTTTCAATGCCCAGCGAGAGGGGCGTGACGTCCAGGAGCAGCATGTCGGTTGTGCCGCCGCTCAGAATGTCGGCCTGTACCGCCGCGCCGAGGGCGACGACTTCGTCGGGATTCAGTTCACAGTGCGGTTGCTTGCCGAAGAGAGCTTGGACACGCTGGCGCACCAGCGGCATCCTTGTCGAGCCGCCGACCAGCACGACTTCGTCGATGTCGTTGGGCGAAAGCCCGGCGTCCTTGAGCGCAAAACGGCAAGGAGCAAGCGTGCGTTCCACCAGGGCGGTGCAGAGGGCCTCGACGTGATCGCGGGTCAGTTCCCGCGTGAACCGGCCCTTGCCTTCCGGCAGATCGAGCGTCGCCGTAGTCGTGAGCTCGTCCGAGAGGCGTATCTTCGCCCGCTCGGCTTCGAGCCGGAGTCCCTGCATGTGGTCCGGGTAGGCATTGAGATCAAGCCCGAACTGTTGCTGGATATCCGCGAGAAACAGATCGGCGATCAATCGATCGAAATCGTCGCCGCCCAGGTGCGTGTCGCCGTTGGTCGCGAGGACTTCAAAGATGCCGTTCTTGAGTTTGAGTATGGAAATGTCGAAGGTGCCGCCGCCTAGGTCGTAGACGGCGATCGTGCCTTGCGTTTTCTCTTGGAGTCCATAGGCCAGCGACGCGGCGGTCGGTTCGTTGATGATGCGCAAGACCTCCAGCCCCGCGATCATGCCAGCGTCTTTGGTGGCCTGCCGCTGACTGTCGTTGAAATAGGCGGGGACGGTGATGACGGCTTTGGCGATGCTCTCGCCGAGGAACGCTTCCGCGCGGAGCTTCAGTTCCTTGAGAATCATGGCCGAGATTTGCGGAGGCGAATAGGTTTTCTCGCCGAGCGCGATCCGAATGACGCCGCCCTTTTCGGTCAGGGTGTAGGGGAAATAGGCGAGCTCGTTTTGGACATCGGCCAGGCCTTTGCCCATAAACCGTTTCACGGAGTACACGGTGCGCTCGGGGTTTCTCGTCAGGTGTTCCTTGGCCGGATCGCCGACGATGAGGCCGTTGTCGGTCAAGGCGACGACGGAAGGGACCATGGCCCGTTCATGGCGGCCAGCGATCACGCGGGGCGTGCCCTTGTCCATGTAGGCGACCAGGGAATTGGTAGTGCCGAGATCGATGCCGACGATTCGTGACATGATGATTAGACGATGGTGGCGACGAGGTCGTTGACGATATTCTTCACGTAGGTGCGGTTGGACAGGATGTCCCGCATCTCTTTCAGGATGCGGTCGCGTTCGGCGCGCGCCTGCTCGGTCGCTTCGCCACGGTCTTGCAGCGCATCCCACCGGACGAAGAGCTGCTGAATCTGGGCTTCCATGTCCCGCTGCCGCTGTTCCAGCGTGGCGCGTTTGGATTGCAGCGCGGCGCGGAGCGTGGCGGCCTCGTCCGATGTCTTGTCGCCGGCGCGGAATTCATTGAGCGTGTCCTGCAGGTCGAGAATTTCCTCGAAGAGGTCGGCCGGCGGCGTTGTCCGGATCTCTTTCACGGCGCCGGCTTCCAGGTCGAGCAGATATTCGGCGCGCTGAATCGGATCACGCAGCGTGCGGTAGGCGGTGTTCAGCATGGCCGAGTTGCCGAGGCTGATGGTCTGTTCCGCGCCGCTCTTGTTCTGATAGAAGTCGGGATGAAAGGCCCGGCTCAATTCGTAGAACTTGGTTTCTAACTGCTGCTGATCGATGGAGAGGCGGCGGGGAATGCCGAAGCAGGTAAAATAATCGAGCTCCTTCGACACCGGCTGGACTTTTACGCACCGGTCGCAGAAATATTCTCCCGACACTTCGGACTGGCAGTGCCAGCA
The DNA here is from genome assembly GCA_022226955.1 of Nitrospira sp. Taxonomy (NCBI): domain Bacteria; kingdom Pseudomonadati; phylum Nitrospirota; class Nitrospiria; order Nitrospirales; family Nitrospiraceae; genus Nitrospira; species Nitrospira sp. Next base: position 101,357 of record CP092079.1, on the reverse strand, counting down.
CATGCTGCGGGCCATCTGTAATTCGCGCCGGTCGCTGGTGCTGTGCGTGTGGCCATTCATGTTCATCGCCTCACTTAGGCCGAAAACGATTCTCCGCAGCCACAGGTCTTGTTGGCGTTCGGGTTCACGAATTTAAAATTCCCGCCCATCAGGTCCTTGTGGTAATCGAGCTGGGTGCCTTGCAAGTAGATCGCGCTCTTGGTGTCCACAATGATTTTCACGCCGTCGAAATCGTAGACCTGGTCATGCTGGCCGATCTTCTCGTCGAAGTTGATGGTGTAGCTCAGGCCGGAGCAGCCGCCGCCCTTAACGCCTAGGCGCAGGCCGCCTTCTTCGATCCCTTGGACATTGATCAGCCGTTTGATTTCCGTCAGAGCTGCGTCCGTGAGCGAAATGACTGGGGTCTGAGTTTCAGTATTCGTCGCGTCCATAGTGCGCTCCCTTCTGCCGTTACTTGGAGTCGGCTTTCTTCTGGTAATCGGCCAATGCCGCCTTGATCGCGTCTTCGGCCAGGACCGAGCAGTGGATCTTGACCGGCGGCAGGTTCAGTTCCTGGACGATGTCGGTGTTCTTGATCTTCTGGGCTTCTTCGATGGTCTTGCCCTTGAGCCATTCGGTCGCCAGGCTGGAGCTGGCGATGGCGGAGCCGCAGCCAAACGTTTTGAACTTGGCATCGACAATCGTATCGTTCTGGACCTTGATCTGGAGCTTCATGACGTCGCCGCACTCGGGCGCGCCGACCATGCCGGTGCCCACGCCGTCTTCGTCTTTCTTGAAGCTCCCCATGTTCCGGGGATTATTGAAATGATCGACGACTTTGTCGCTGTATGCCATGGTCTATCCTCCTCGTGGCTATCTAAGCCTGTGGGCTGGTTCAGTGGGCGGCCCACTGAACGGATTTCAAATCGACTCCCTCTTTCGCCATTTCGTACAACGGCGACATTTCTCGCAGCTTCGTCACAATTTCAATAACCTTCTTGATCGTGTAGTCAATCTCTTCATCCGTATTGAAGCGGCCCAGGCCGAAACGGATGGAGGAATGCGCGAGTTCCACGCCCACGCCCAGAGCCCGCAGAACGTAGGACGGTTCCAGCGTCGCGGAGGTGCAGGCTGAGCCGGACGACAGGGCGATGTCCTTCATGCCCATCAGCAGAGACTCGCCTTCGACATAGGCGAAGGAAATATTCAGATTGTGCGGCAGGCGCTGGGTCGGGTGGCCGTTGAGATAGGCCTCGTCGATGGCGTTCATGATGCCGGCTTGCAGGCGGTCGCGCATTGCGGTGAGGCGTGCTGATTCGGCGGCCATTTCCTGTTCGCACAATTCGCAGGCCTTGCCGAATCCCACGATCAGCGGCACCGGCAGAGTGCCAGAGCGCATGCCGCGCTCGTGTCCGCCGCCGTCCATTTGGGCCGCGATTCGCACACGAGGGTTTTTCTTTCTCACATATAGAGCGCCGATTCCCTTCGGGCCATAGATTTTATGAGCCGAGAACGACATCAGGTCGATGCCCATGTCCTGCACATCGACGGGAATCTTGCCGACGCCTTGAGTGGCGTCGCAGTGAAAGAGCACGCCTTTTTCCTTGGCGATCTTGCCGATTTCCTTCACCGGGTTGATCGTGCCGATTTCATTATTGGCAAGCATCACGGAAATCAGGACGGTCTTGTCCGTGATCGCGTTCCGTACATCTTCCGGATTGACCATCCCGTACTTGTCGACGGACAGGTACGTCACGGTTGCCTTGCCCTTTGCTTCAAGCGCTTTGGCGGTGTCGATGACCGCGCGGTGTTCCGTGGAGGAGGTAATGATGTGATCGCCCTTGTCTTTATACATCTCCAGCACGCCCTTGATCGCCAGATTGTCCGACTCGGTGGCGCCGCTGGTGAAGACGATTTCCTTGGAGTCCGCCTTAATCAACTTGGCGATCTGCTTGCGGGCATTATCCACGGCCTCTTCCGCAGCCCATCCGAAGGCATGATTGCGGCTGGCGGCGTTGCCAAACTTCTCCACGAAGTAAGGCAGCATGGCCTCCAACACTCGGGGGTCCATGGGAGAGGTTGAATGGTTATCCAGGAAAATAGGGAGCTTCATTGTGCGACTCCTTGTGCCGTGGGAGACTGAATGGTGATGAGGGGCGTGCCGCCCATCATGTCTTGCAGGGTCATGTTATTGAGGAGCTGATAAATGCTGTCTTGAACTTTCAGCAGAGGCGTGCGGATATTGCAGTGTTCCCGCTGGAGGCAGGGCTCGCCTTCCTTTTCATGGGAGCAATCCGTAATGCCCAGCGGCCCCTCAATGCCTTCGAGAATTTGCGCGATCGTAATCTGTCTGGTGCTGCGGGCCAGGAGGTAGCCGCCCTTGGGACCATTGTGGCTTTCAATCAGCCCGTTCTTGGCGAGCGTTTGAAGGACCTTCGCCAGGAGTTCGAGCGGGATGTGATATTCCTCCGCGATCTCTTTGGTGTTCACCACGCGGCCAGGGGTAATATCGCCGAATTGCACTGTCGCGATGTGCTGGAGTGCCATTAAGGCGTAGTCAGCTTTTTTAGAAATCTTCAACATGGCTATTGCCGATCTATAGAGTCGGAGACTATAATGATCTCCGATCAATAAGGTCGGACAAAGAATACCACGCGATTTTTCGGGCTGTCAACCAGGGAATCCGCATTTTCGTCATACGAAAGAAAGGATGATGCGCATGGGAGGCACCAATCCCTATATTGAGCAAGCAACGCACGAGCTTCCCCAGGCTTCCTATACCATCACCTATATCGAGCCGGATGGCACGGTGACCAAAGTTGCCGTTGATCCAGCAAAGATTCCTTATGGTCCAACCGGACTGCCGGGAAGCATTCTTGATGTAGCCATGGCGAATGGGGTGGATCTGGAGCATGTGTGCGGCGGCGTCTGTGCCTGTTCAACTTGCCATGTGATTGTGAAGCAGGGGCTTGAGAGCTGTAGCGAGGGGACCGACGATGAATTCGATCAGCTGGACGAAGCGCCGATGACCACGTTGCAGTCCCGCCTCGGCTGTCAATGCGTTCCGAACGGGACAAAAGACATCGTCGTTGAGATTCCAGCAGTGAACAAGAACCTAGTGCGGGAAGGGCATTAGTCGAACGTTTCGGTTTTCACGTCTTTCCGGTCATATCCAAACTCCATCAACGCCGCGCGCAACGGCCGGACAAATCCCTTAGTGCCGCTGATCATTGGGATGACCTTCGGTTGTCCTTCCACGAGGGGGCGCAACATAGCCAGGGTTTGCGCAACGGCCTCTGCTTCCCCGCCCGCGACGACCAAGGGCAGGTACCGGAAAGCCGAGAATTGAACGGCCATGGTGAGCAGTTCCTGGTGAAACAACAATTCGTCCTCGGATGGAGCGACTGCGATGAGGAGCATTGAGGCGATCGCATGAGCCGCGGCCAGTTGCTTCAAGAGGCAGCGAATCGGGACGAGGCCGGTGTAGCGGGCGATAAACAGGAGTTCCCGGTCTAGCGGCATCGGCAGCACGAAATTTCCATAAGGGCCCGACAGCGGAATCTCATCGCCGGATTTCAATTGATAGAGATAGTGCGAGCCTCGCCCTTCCGGTACCCGGTCGAAAACCAAGGTTAATTCCCCGTAGGGCGAAGACGGATCGGCCATCGAATAGGCGCGATTGAGCGGTGGTTTCTCCCCAACCGGCAGTTTGAGTGAGACCCATTGCCCTGGTTGAAATGAAATCTTCTGCGTGTGGGGGCGAAGGACTATCTGGCGTACATGTGGAGTGAGATCGAGCACCGAGAGCACGACCGCTGACTGGGTGAGTTCTGCCATAGGCCATATGAAAAAGAGATGATACCCATTCTCATAGCAGAACGAGACTGATTCTGTACAACACTTTTCCCTGCATGCTATAGATACCGGCCTTTCTACTCGTACGATGAGATGAATGTATGACTCAAGTCCGTGTCCGCTTTGCACCGAGTCCGACCGGCTTTCTCCATATCGGGGGAGTCCGGACCGCGTTGTTCAACTGGCTCTATGCGCGGCAACAGAACGGGGTCTTTGTCCTTCGCATTGAAGACACCGACCAGGACCGTTCAACCGACGCATCCATTCAGGCCATCATTGAAGGCATGAACTGGGTGGGGCTCGACTGGGACGAAGGGCCGTTTCGTCAAACCGAGCGCATGGAGTTGTATCGCAGCCATGCCTTGCAGCTATTGAAACAGGGGCAGGCCTATTGGTGCGTGTGCAAAGCGGAAGAGCTCGAAGCTCGTCGCAAAGAAGCCGAGGCGAAGGGGTTGTCGCCCCGGTACGATGGGCGCTGCCGTAACCTTGGAATCGCGAATCCCCCGGGCGATGCCGCGCTGCGATTCAAGGCGCCGCAAGAAGGTCAGATTGTCGTCGATGACGTGATTAAAGGGAAGATCATTTTTGACAATAGCGCGGCGGACGATCTGATCATCCTCCGTTCAAATGGGTATCCCACTTACAATTTCTCTGTCGTGGTCGACGATGCGTTGATGCACATCACCCACGTTATCCGCGGAGACGATCATCTGACAAATACGCCCAGACAGATCCCGATTTTTGAAGCCTTGGGTTTTCCCGTGCCGCAGTTCGGCCACCTGCCGATGATTCTGGGGTCGGATAAGTCCCGGCTCTCCAAGCGTCATGGCGCCACATCCATCATGGCGTATAAAGACATGGGCTATCTGCCCGAGGCGATGGTGAACTATCTTGTGCGGCTCGGCTGGTCGCACGGGGATCAAGAGATCTTCACCAGGCAGGAGTTGATCGACAAGTTTTCGTGGAAGCATGTACAAACCTCAGCGGCGGTTTTCAATGCGGACAAGCTGCTCTGGATCAATGCCGAATATATCAAGACCAGCCCGCCGGCCCAGGTTGCGCAAGCCTTGATTCCCTTGCTGGAGGCGGCTGGGTTGCAGGAGCAGGTCAGGGCTGTGTCGCCGGAATGGCTGGCGCAGTTGGTGGTGTTGGTCAAGGAACGGGCGAAGACCCTGGTTGAGATGGTGGACTGGGTGCGGCCGTACTTCGGCGAATCGGTTGTCCTCGAAGAAGAGGCGGCCAAGAAGTTTCTCACGCCGGCTATCGCGCCGGTGCTCGGCAAGTTGCTCGCACGATTCGAGGCGCTGCCCGAGTTTTCGAAGCACATGTGGGAAGAGTCGTTCAAGAAATTTGTCGAAGAAGAACAGATCAAGATGGGCCAGATCGCGCAGCCAGTCCGCGTGGCCTTAACCGGCAGAACCGCCAGCCCCGGGCTCTTTGAGGTCATGGAGATCCTCGGCCGCGACCGGACTCTTCTCCGTCTTCGGCAAGGGCTTGAGCGGGCCACGGCCTAATCGGTCGAATTCTGACAATCCATCCGCATGGATCTTGCCGCATCGACCTTGACGAAATCACGATCCGTATATTACTGTGTCCGTCGGTTGGGGGATCGTCTAGCGGTAGGACGTCAGTCTCTGGATCTGACTACCTAGGTTCGATTCCTAGTCCCCCAGCCAAAAATCTCCGCCTTGTCCCAAAGCCACCATTCGCGTTCGTACCGCGCTGGGGGATCGTCTAGCGGTAGGACGCCGGCCTTTGGAGCCGGCTACCTAGGTTCGATTCCTAGTCCCCCAGCCATTTTTCTCGTTCTCTCTCGAAATGTCGGCGAGGTGCGGTCGAACGACTGCCGAGGCGTTTGGCTGGCCGACTGGCGGGCTACTGTCCACCGTGGGGCGACTGACGGTTGCTGCTGCTTTGCAGATCCATTTCCAACACAACCGGCCCGTTTGGATTCTTCGGATCCAGGCGATGGGGCATCTGGTCGACTGCTAATTTGCTGAGTGGCACGGCGACGATGTGCGGGGCTTTCTCCGTTTGATTGGAATAGAGCGCCAGCCGGACGTTCTTGGGGCGCAGCTGCGGTGTCAGTTGCGGTTTCAGATCCGCGCTCGCGAAGCCGATCACCAGCGCGCTGCCATCGGCCAGTTTATGAATTTCATAGGCATTGGCGGCCGACGCGGTTCGTTCCAGCAGCATGTCCGGACTTTGTGACACCAACGCTAGTCCGAGTCCTTGCTGAGGCGTGAATCCGAAGCTGCCGACCGGCGCTACGGAGAACCGGGTTTGCTGGAAATCGGCTCCTAGTTCCACGACGCCGGTCTTGAGCCGCAGTTGTCGGCGCAAGTCGGTTTCAGTCCCCTGCGCATCTAGAAATACGGCTGCCGGAGCCATTTTCTGAGACGGCAAGACTTCCATCTTCCCGCTGTTCGCGCCGCGCGCTGCATGGAGCGCAGAAGGCAGCAGGCTCAGAAACAGCAGGCTCAACAATGCGTGCGTCAGAAAACGGCGGTTAGCGCAAAGAGTCGGTCGAGATGACATGGTCGTGCGTGCTCCGATAAAGACTAGACTAGTCTTATCAAGCCCGGCGGGTCCGGCGCAATGGGCATCAGGTGGGTTTCCGTGCCGGTCGCCGCTCCGGCATTATCGGAGCCGGGGGTGTGCAGAGGCTGGCCGTAGGATTGCGGAGGGCTACGCCGGCGATTCCGCGTCGCGCATCGAGCTGAATCAGACAGCAGTCGTGCAGCATGGCCTTCAACTGTCGACGGCCCCGTTGTACACGGGATTTCATGCCGGAAAGCGACAGGCCCAGTTTCGAGGCGGCGGCCTGTTGGGTCAGTCCGTCTAGTTCGACAAGCGTCAGGGCATCTCGGTATTCCGGTGCCAGCTGCTCCACCATGGGGCGGAGACAACCAGCGAGCTGTATGCGAGGCTCCTCGAATTCGCCTTCCGGCTCATCAACGGCCATCAGTGCTTCAACGTTCGCCGCCAGCCCTGCCAGGAGTTCACGATATCGATGTGAAGTCCGGTAATAATCAATAATCGCATGGCGCGTGACGGTGAAGATCCAGGAAACCAACCGGTGGGGATCCTGCACCTGGTCGATCTTGCCCTGAATTTTCAGAAATACCTCTTGGAGCAGATCATCCACCGCCGCATCGGCCGCCACCCGTTTGGCGATGAAGGCGCGCAGCCGCTCACGCACCTCCATCCAGACGGTTTGAGTATTCTGTGTCATGGTCATGGTTCCTCAAGGAGTCCTGTTACGGTACTGCTCCTCAGGAGGCTGCGCAAGATGCCGCCTGGGTTGCGCCGGGATAGGCAGGGACACAGCAGCCTGTCTGGCTGAGCGGGCTTTCCACTGCCAGTTGTTCATGCACGATGAAGACTTCCCAGGCATTCCCGTCGGGATCCGTGAACCAGAGTTTGTCCTGCCGGGCAAAACAGCAGGAGGTATTTTCTTCAACGCGCTCCAGCACGCCGGCGGTCTGCAACCGCGTCTTCCATTGGGTGATTTCTTTCAGGGAATCCACTTCAATGCCGAGATGGTCGACCGAACTGATCCTGCCGGTGGATGAGACCAGCGACAAATTCAGCGCCGGGGCAACCAGGTCGAATTTGGCATAGTCTTCTGTCTGCTTCTGTGGAGTCACACCGAACACCTTCCGGTAGAACTCGACCGATGCCGGGACATGGCGAACATCGAGGGAAATATGTGGTCTCATGGGAACCTCCTAGATAAGCTGCAGGAGAGCATTCCCCCGCCTATCTCTAGAGACGGAGCATCAGGGAAAAGGATGCAGAAGGAGGGTGATGGGTGAGTGACTGCGCGACGGTTACGAACTTTGCTGGCGTCTGAGCGTCAGGATCGCAAACACAGAAATCACCGCGACCAAAGGGCCGCCGACAAATGCGCCGGCCATCGCGGCTTCCATGGACTTGTCATGGCTGTTAGACGAGAAGAGCTCAATCGCGGCCATGGTTCCGAACAGGCCGACGATGTATCCGAGGATTGCCGCCAGCAGCGCGACCCCAACAGTTTTCATGGAGCGCTACGTTACGGCGCGAATGACACAGAGTCAATCGCCGCGCGTCGCGGCCGAAACCGGGGCTACTTGCGTCCTCGCGCGATTCTTGACAGACTTCTGAGCTATCGCGAACCAGGGTCGTCAACGAAAGGAGTCCCACAATGCCGGAGGCGCAATGGACCGATTTGGGATCGGTCGAGACACTGAAAGACCGGCCGCTCAGGCAGCTGGTCTTCGGCAACACCAAGATCGCACTCGTCTATAAAGATGGCGAGTTCACGGCGATTTCCGGCGTCTGCAACCATGTGGGTGGGCCGTTGGGCGACGGCACATTGGACGGCGAGTATGTTGTCTGTCCCTGGCACTACTGGAAGTTTCATCGGCAGACCGGCCAGGGCGAGCCGGGCTACGAACAGGATTGTGTGCCGGCCTATGCCGTGAAGGTCGAGCGCAACCATGTCTACGTCGATCTCGCCTCCGCCACGAAACGAAGGAAACAGCCGCACGCCCCACATCCCTTGGCCCGTCCAATTGTCAGACAGGCGGGACCCATTCGCGTGGTGGGTATTTCCACCACCGTCATGACCGACCGGCATCCACGCTACAGCACCTCCGACGCGTTGCTTGAGGTGGCGTTAGAGCATGCCCGTACGTCGCTCGCGCTCGACACGCAATACATCAAGCTGCGCGAGTTGAGTTTCCGTCCATGCGAAGGGTACTATTCCAAATCGGCACAGGCCTGCACCTGGCCTTGTTCCATCACGCAAATGGATTCGGCCGACCAGCTCGACCGGGTGTATGAAGCCATCGTCCATTGGGCCGACGTGATCTTAATCGCCACACCCATTCGGTGGGGCAATGCCAGCAGCTTGTACTACAAGATGATCGAGCGGATGAACTGCATCCAGAATCAGGAGACCATCGCCAATAAACATCTGCTCAGAAACAAAGTGGCGGCGTTCATCATCACCGGCGGGCAAGATAACGTGCAGGCCGTGGCGGGGCAGATGCTCGGGTTTTTCTCTGAAGTGGGCTGCCAGTTCCCGCAGTTTCCGTTCATCGCCCACTCGCGCGGATGGAGCGCCGAAGACATGGAGCGGAACACCAGCTATGTGCAGAACAGCGCAGAGTTACGAGAGGGCGCCCAAGGACTCGTGCTCCGCGCCGCGGATATGGCCAGGCTCATGGTTGCAGGCGAGGTGCCGGAACATCCGCTTCAAGGCGGCGGACGAAAAGGCCATCAACTCGACGTCAACGCGCAACTCTGACAATCCGACGCGCAGGTTTTCTTTTGTGTCACAGGAGGAGGCGCTGTGAAGGATTTGTTGTGCTAGCGTTTGACAGTGGTGCTGTCCTGGCGTACGCTCTGTGTAGCCACTACACATGGAGGAGGCATGGCCACGAATCTCGCGATTGATGATGCATTGCTGGAGCGCGCTCGCCGGGTCGGGAAACTTCGCACCAAGAAGGAAACTGTCACGCAAGCGTTGACCGAATTCATCCAGCGCCGTCGGCAGCGCGATATTTTAAAGGCGCTTGGCACGATCGAGTTTCGGAAGGGCTGGGATTATAAGAAGGACCGTCGCGACAGTGAATCTGGTCGTTGATACGTCGGTATGGTCGTTGGTGCTGCGACGACCGCAAGTTAATGAAGACGATCCCTATGTCCGCGCCTTTCGCTGGCACCTTGAATCAGGTGACGGACTCTTTCTCATCGGCAATATCCTCCAGGAACTTCTCGACGGACTCCGTTCTGCAAAACAGTTCGATCGCTTGCTCACGCTCCTAGACCCTTACCCCCTTCTTGAGCTAGACAGAGAAACCTATGCGGCTGCGGCTCGCCTGAGATCTGCCTGTCGCATCAAAGGCGTCAACGCCGGACCGATCGATTTCTTGATCGCTGCCGCCTGTTGCCAACATGGATTTCCTCTGCTCACGGCCGATAAGGACTTCTCGCGAATCGCCAAGCATTGCGATCTCGTCACTCTGCCAGCCTGATACTGAAAAGACCGCCACGCGCCGCGCAACGGAGGAGGGACTCGTTTATCTGCTCAGAGGTGGCACAGCTACATCATTGCTCAACTGAGTCGGGCTGACATCACAGTGTGACCAACTGCAAGTCGATGTTAAAAGCTTCAGGCCGTTCGACACTCTTGGGAAATAAAAACTAATGTCGGTGCTTCTGGCTTTGACGGCCTCTTGTCGCCAGTCTCTGCCATCCTTGCAATGACTTTACTGCGTCCAGGAATGGCTGCGGCACATCGGCTGCGTCTTTGGGGGCGATTCCGCAAAGCCATGGCACCTCTTAAGACTCTCATGCGTGCCATTTCTTGTGCGTATCCATTCCACAGCCCAGGGCAGTCTCCATGCTCCTGATCCCACGTTGCCAGAATTTCTGTGTCGCTAAGAATTGGAAGGTTGTTAACCCACTCGAGCGTACTTAGGACTTTGTTGTGACTCAGAGAATATGTCGCAAACTTCTGGTAGTCATCTTCCGCAAGGCTCTTTTTAATTATAGCCCCACCGCGTTCGTCGATAAAAATACCGACAGGCCATCGATAACCGAATTTTCTCAGGGTTGAGACTGGATGAAACAACAAAGGGAAATTGGTGTAGTACAGCCATAGTGCAGCCTCAACTGCAAACCTTGTCATTTGCCAAAAGTAAATCCCTTCTAAGGAATGACTACTCCCTGGATTCTTGTGTTGAGACGCTGAATGATCCGGGTGGTAGGGGTGAGCTACGGACTCGGACAAGCCGGTCAGATGCGTATGGACACGAAATCGTATCGTCTGGCTAAAACTGTCTTTCGGCAATGCGTTTTTGAGCACCGTACCCCACGATGGAACGATCCCGGTCTTGAAGTACTTTTCAATCGTAGAATATGAGTTGGTTTGTTCTGTGATGCGATAGAAATAGTTTTGCAAGAGAGAGAACTCAAGGAATGGCCTGAGTAATGCGAGTGCGGCAGTATAGAAACCATTCAGCCCACACAGGATTGATTCAGACAGCAGTTGCCGGCTTTCAAAATAGAAATAGTATTGATGAAAGATCGTCTTGAGATCAGTTTCGTTTAGAAACGGAGCATCGAATATATCCTGCAAGAAATTGAAGGCCTGGAGCCTCCACTTGAACTCGAGCCAGTCAGTCTGAGTCTCAATATCTGGCGCATCCAAGGCGTCAAGTGTTTCTTTCGCGATGGAGGACAGGAGTGTCGATTCGATTCCAAGGGAAATAAGAATGGAATCCGGCGATTTTGCTACCCCCGGCTCCTTGGAGAAGCTATAGGTTGCGGAAAACTCTCTCGGTTTTCCTAACTCGTCAATGAGGGATTGAAATAGGTTTGGCCGCGATGCATCCATCTTTACTGCCAGAATAACCTACGTAATTACAGAATAATAGTCTGTACGTACCGCATTGCTAGTTCGCTCGTCTGCATTCTTTCAGCCAGGCGTCCTGCGTGAGTGAAGGCTTCTAGTCCATAGGTGTATGCGAAGGGGAGAGTTTTAGCCAAGCGGTACCTGGATGCTAGGAAATATTGGATCGAAGTAGCCAGTCAACCGTGGGGTTAGTTCTTCGTTGTATGATGCAGCGGTGTGACGCGACTTGATGGAGTGTGCGCGATGCCGATGGGGTTTCAGGATGCGCGGCATTTGTTGTCTCGCGCGGGATTCGGTGGCAGTCCTGCCGACATTCGCTTGTTGGCTGGGCTTGATCGCGAGGCTGCCATCGACCGGCTTCTCGCCGGAGTCGGCATCGCAGCGAGGACGAGCCCTCCCGCTCATGTGCTCACTGCCCTGCCGCCTGCTGAGGGAATGAAAGGGTTGAGCGTCGAGCAGAAGCAGGCGTTCAAACAGGAGCGGCGAGAGGATGCCGTCGAACTGAAGGGCTGGTGGTATCAGGAATTGCTTACCACGCCTTCTCCGTTGACCGAGCGGATGACGCTGTTCTGGCACAATCACTTCACGTCCAGCTTCCACAAAGTGAAATGGCCGGCGCTGCTCTATCATCAGAATGTGCTGCTTCGCCGCCATGCGCTGGGATCGTTTCGAGACCTCCTGTTTCAGATTGCGAAAGATCCGGCGATGGTGCTGTATCTGGATACGCAGACCAACCGTAAGGATCATCCCAACGAGAACTTCGCCCGCGAGCTCTTCGAGCTATTCACGCTCGGCGAAGGGCATTACACAGAAATCGACATCAAGGAAGCGGCGCGCGCCTTTACTGGCTGGCACGTTGCGCTTCATCGCAGCGGCGGGTTTGCGTTCAACCGGCGCCAGCACGATAGCGAGGTGAAGCATGTACTGGGGAAGACCGGCGCTTTCGGCGGCGAGGATATTCTGGCGATCGCGCTGGATCAGCCGGCCTGTGCCAGGTACCTCACGGCGAAGCTGTGGCGGGAGTTTGTGTCGGATGAGCCGGATGCGCGCGCGATCGAATGGCTCGCGGCGGAATTTCGCAATAACGGCTATCGGATCGCGCCGCTCTTGCGCGGGTTGCTAACGATGCCGCAGTTCTGGGCGCCTGAAACGCGCGGGGCGCTGGTGAAATCGCCGGTTGAACTGCTGGTGGGGACCATTCGTCTTTTGAATTTGCCGATGGCGGACACGGCCGTGCTTACGAAGTATGGGAAACGCCTGGGGCAGGATCTCTTCGATCCGCCCAACGTGAAGGGCTGGCCGGGTGGGACTCGCTGGATTACCAGCGCGACCTTGCTGAATCGATGGCAGCTTCTCCAGCGGAGTCTGCGAGGCGCTGACATGGGTGGCCCCCTGCATACGCATGCGGCGATGAGGGAGAGGCATGGCGCTGCCTGGGTGATGGAAGAAGAGGCGGAGACGGTGCAGGCGGTGTTGGTGCCGGTTCCACCGGTGAATCCGATTCCGCCTGGGATAGATCGATGGCAACTGGTCCATCAGTTGGTGATGGATCCGACGTTTCAACTGAAGTGAGGGGGCGAGAGATGCTGCGTCGAGACTTGTTGAAACTTGCTGCGACGCTGCCACTCTTGTGGCTGGCCCCGCGGCCGTTCGACCTGTTCGCGGCGTCGCCCGCGCCGGTGCGAGGCCGCTGGGATCGCATGCTGGTCCTGGTTGAATTGCATGGAGGCAACGATGGGCTGAACACCCTCGTGCCCTATGCCGACGAGCGGTATTACCAAGCCCGGCCGCGCCTGGCGATTTCCCGCGAGCGGGTGCTTCAGCTGTCGCTGTCGGTTGGCTTGCACGATGCGCTGGAGCCGCTTATGGGCGTCTGGCAAGGAAAGGAATTGGCGATTGTGCAGGGGGTCGGGTATCCCGATCCGAACCGGTCGCACTTCCGGTCCATCGAAATTTGGGACACGGCGTCGGCCAGCGGGCAGGTTCTGGATGAGGGCTGGCTGGCTCGGTTGTTCGAGGCGCATCCATTGCCGGCGGAGTTTGCCGCCGACGGAATTCTCCTTGGCCAGCGAGATGGCGGGCCGTTGAGTGGAAAAACGGTTCGGACGATTGCGCTGAACGACCCGCAACAGTTTCTCCAGCAGGCCGGTCTGGTGAAGGCCGTGGAGCAAGCGAGTCCGAATCGAGCTCTAGCGCATATTCTCCAGGTCCAACGAGAACTCACCCACGCAGCCGGCGATCTGGCGGCGCGTTTGCAACAGGCCGCGCCGTTGCAAACGATCTTTCCGTCGTCGCCGATTGGACGCCAGCTCGAAACGGCCGCGCAGCTGTTGACCGCGAAGGTGCCGGTGGCCGTCATCAAAGTTTCGCAGACGGGGTTCGATACTCATGCCGGTCAGCTGGGGCATCATGAGCGGTTGTTGAAGGAGCTGGCCGAAGGGCTGGTCGCGTTTCGTCAGGCCATGGTACAGGCTGGATTATGGGATCGTGTCTTGCTGATGACCTATTCAGAATTCGGACGGCGGGTCGGTGAGAATGCCAGTGCCGGAACGGACCATGGCACGGCGGCTCCGCATCTGTTCCTAGGCGGTTCTGTGAAGGGTGGATTGTACGGAAGTCCGCCGTCGCTGAGCGACCTCCAGGAAGGGGATCTGAAATACCGGGTCGATTACCGGAGCCTGTATGCCACGGTGATGCAATCGTGGTGGGAGGTTTCGGGCTCTGAGATCGTGGGGCAAGAATATCCGGCGATCAATTGTCTGGGCTGATGGATTCGGTCGGCGCTGCGTCCGGCTCTTCATCTATCAGGCTGTCAGGGCCGATTGTCAGCGGTGTTCCTGGGATGCGATAGCCTCCCGTCGCCCAGGTGCCCAGGTCCGTGAGCTGACAACGTTCTGAACAGAAGGGACGCCAGCGATTGTCTTTCCATTCGGTGGGAGCTCGGCAAATCGGGCATGTCATGCCGGAAGTCTATCATGCGCCCGGCTTGGGTAGGCAAGAGGAGTGAGGGCGCGGCTAGGAATGGGACGGCGGTGCGGTGACACGCAGAAACCGTTGCAGGCGGCTGCGATCCAGGTCGGACAGATTCAAGAACTCGACGCCGAATTCACCATGGTTGGCCCAGCGGACGGCGGCTGAGTGGACGGTAATCGGCGAGCCGAGATCGGTGGCCCGAATGAGGAGGCGAAGCCCTGCCCCAGGATCGATCGGCGCCATGCTGGTTACGGCGCAGCCACCGGCGGAGAGGTCGAACATGGTGCCTTCGCGAATCTCGGTCCGATTCGTTGAGGAGAAGAAGACTTGGAGTTCGACGGGAATGCGACGATGTTCGCGGCACTCGATCATGACGGCCTTCCGGTGGTGAATGAGTAGCGCATGGCTCACGGTGAGTCTCGGTGAGCGGATTCAGTGCTGAGGACAGCGTAGACCAGGGGCGCATCTGTTTGAAGTAATATTCGAAAACCCGCCTCAAGACGATGAGATCGGGAAGAAGGCGATAGCGAAGGAGAAAAGGAAACGAAAGCTAGCCGGATTTTTGTCCCTTCTCGATCTTAGCCCAGGCGTCTTTTAAAGACACGGTTCGATTGAAGACCAGGCAGCTCGGTGAGCTGTCCGGATCGACACAGAAGTAGCCGGTTCGCTCAAATTGATAGCGCGCGCCGATTGGCGCTTGTTTCAAGCTGGGTTCGACCAGGCATCCGGTCAATCGCTCAAGCGACTGTGGATTAAGCGACTGTGTCCAGTCCTGGTCCGGAGACGCTTTCGTCAAGTCGGTCGTCAAGAGCGAATTGTACAGGCGCACTTCGGCTGGGACGGCGTGCGCGGCCGATACCCAGTGAATGGTGGCTTTGACCTTGCGCTGTTCTTGGGACGACCCGCTCTTGGTGTCGGGATCATAAGTGCAGCGCAGTTCGATGATGGCGCCGGTCTGCGGATCTTTCACGACGCCGGTGCATTTGATGATATAGGCATAACGCAGGCGGACTTCGCGTCCGGGCGCCAGGCGAAAGAATTGCTTGGGCGGATCTTCGCGGAAGTCGTCTTGTTCGATATACAGCACGCGCGAGAAGGGCACGCGACGAGTTCCGGCTGTCGGATCTTCGGGATTGTTGACGGCCTCCATGTCCTCGGTCGTTCCCTCGGAGTAGTTTTCAATGACGACCTTGAGCGGGTTCAAGACGGCCATCACGCGTGGCGACCGCTTGTTCAAGTCTTCGCGAATGAAGAATTCGAGCAGTTGCATCTCCACAATCGCATCGCGTTTGGACACGCCGATGTGCTCGCAAAAGGCGCGAATTGCTTCAGCCGTATAGCCGCGCCGCCGCAATCCCTTGATTGTGGGAAGACGGGGGTCGTCCCAGCCCGCGACCAATTTCTTGGTCACCAGCTCCAGAAGCCTGCGTTTGCTCATGACGGCGAAGGTCAGGTTCAGCCGGGCGAATTCGATTTGTCTGGGACGGTGGACTGCTCCTGATTCGGCGACCACCCAGTCGTACAGCGGGCGGTGGTCTTCAAATTCCAAGGTGCAGAGCGAATGCGTAATGCCTTCGATGGCGTCCGACAGCGGGTGGGCGTAGTCGTACGCCGGATAGATGTTCCACGCGGTGCCGGTCCGGTAGTGGGCGGCATGACGGATGCGGTAGAGCACGGGATCGCGCAGATTGATGTTCGGCGATGCCATGTCGATCTTGGCCCGTAGGACATGCGCGCCGTCGGGGAATTCGC
This sequence comes from Nitrospira sp., assembly GCA_022226955.1. NCBI lineage: Bacteria > Pseudomonadati > Nitrospirota > Nitrospiria > Nitrospirales > Nitrospiraceae > Nitrospira > Nitrospira sp. The sequence goes on along the minus strand of CP092079.1, from coordinate 85,393 downwards.
CTGCCCGCATCCGGCGAAACAGATCCAGGTTTTCCTCGACCGATCTGGTTCGGTATGGGCTGTTGGTGCCGGGCTCGGTGAGGGTGCCTCGATACTCGCGCATCTGATCGGCCGTCAGGCTGTCGACATAGGCGCGGTCTTTTTTTATCAAGCCGACGGCGCGTTCGTAGAGGTGCTCGAAATAGTCCGAGGCGTAAAACAAGTTACCGTGCCAGTCAAACCCCAGCCAGCGCACGTCGTCTTGAATGGACTCGACGAATTCCGGGTCTTCTGTCGTGGGGTTGGTGTCGTCGAAGCGCAGGTGGCAGGCGCCGCCGGGATTTTCATTGGCGATGCCGAAATTGAGGCAAATGGATTTCGCATGGCCGATATGGAGGTAGCCGTTCGGTTCCGGCGGAAAGCGGGTGACGACGTGGCCGTTGTGCTTTCCGGCGGCTTGATCGGCGGCGATGATCTCGCGAATGAAATCCGAAGGCCCTGTCGAGGTCGGTTCAGTCATCGGTTGTGTGCTCACGGTGCGGACAGTTGAGAGGTTGGCGCATGAGAATGGGCGTAGTTGTACCACAGTCCGGTGTGCGCGAGAAACGGGGATGCAGGGGCATCGGATTTAGGAAAGCGGTTCGGAAGACTCAGGGGCCGTGCGGGAGGCCATGTGAATGACGTTGAAGTCTTTTTGCGCGATGAGGTGGCCATCCAGCCGGAGCCGGAATTCGTACCGGCCTGGAGTGGGAAACACCAGGGCGGGAATATTGATGCCGAAATCGGAGATCTGCAACCGGTCGACGATGACGATATTGGGGAGGGCGGCGCGGCAGACCAACTGTTCGGTGTTGATGTACGCCAGGTCGATCTCGAAATGGTAGGTGCCTTCGGCGTCGGTGAGGCAGAAATAGAGGCCCATCTGATTGTGCTGAAAGGGGAAGGAGGCGGCCTGCAAATGAGTGAAGAGGCCGATGAGGCTTTTCTTCTTGGTCTGACTGTCTTCAATGACTTGGTCACAGACCAAGAAGGCCTGCACGCTGGGTGTGTGGATGTCCGGCATGAATGTCATTCTACGAGATGAGGGGGCGATTCTCAAAGGACTCTTCCAAATCGCGAGGGGATGCTGCGGAACCGGAGGATAAGGCGTCCATGCGAATGGAGTCGGGCCAGCCTCAGCCGAGCACCGCTGGTCCGCCTTTGTTTTCGCTGACGTTACCGAAGAGGGTGGTGCCGGATCCAATGCGGCAGTAGTGGGGCGTGATGTCCACGAGAATTCCTTTATGCGAATAGAATTTCCCCAGCGCCACATGGATTTTCTTGTGCGCCACGACGCAGACTTCCAGCACGGTGTGGCCCGTGGATTGATCGGTCACGCGGATCCACGGCAGGCCGGCGGGCAGGCTGTCGTCCGCGCGATGCACATCGACGCTGAATTGATCGGCCGGATTGAGCGCCAAGACATTGCGGCGAAGATGGCCAATGCGCGCGCCCGCGTCGCTGTACAGATCGATTGTCACGAAGAGCATGCCCTGCTCTGGTTTCGACTCCAAAAACAGCTGTTCTTTCCCTTGGATCCGAACGACGCCGTTGGTGTTGCGAAACTTATTTGATCCGATGAGTAGCTCGAGGCCTTGCCGTGCGGATTCTGTCTCGATTGGATCGGCCATGGAAGTGCCGATAGTGCGTTGGAAACCAAGCGATTCCGACATCGTGCCCCTCGTTCCTGCCTATCTTCAGATGGGTGTATGTACAGCGTGATTGGAAGGGAAAAGGCTAGGCTTTGCGTGCCCCCTCTGTCAAGGCTTCCTTATGAGAAAATGGGAGAAATATGAGTGCTCGGTATGGATCTGGCGATGTCTGAATCGGCCCGAGGAGTGTAACTGTGCCTTCTCTCGTCACTGGGCGCGTTCATAAAGCGAGGTCTGTGCGTGGGTGCTTCGGGTGTGTTTGCAAACCAGAAAGTCTCTGTGATACCGTTCCAGCCTCGATTTGGCGGTCTGCAGGTGTGTGCTTCATCTTTTCTCAACGGGCGCAGCTTTCAGTTCGTCGATATGCCCCGGATGGTCCCATCGTCTAGCCTGGTCAGGACGGAGCCCTCTCAAGGCTTAAACACGGGTTCAAATCCCGTTGGGACCACCACCGCGATCATCCGTCCATAGAGTTGGCACAACCGTCAGATATCCTTTCCAGTCCTCGGCGCGACCGCTTTCACAGGCGGCGTGACCATTTGCGCAACGGATGCGTTTGTGGCTGCATCTTGTGCTCTCTGTCTCAGATAACTAGGATGCGCATCTAAATTCCTCTCGGTTGCTCTGCCGCGTCGCCGGTCTTGAAGTGTGAGGATAGTGCGTCTGCGACTTGTAATCTATGGAATGGACCATGCGCGTGCTGTGCAATGTGAGCGGTCTGGCAATCCCTGTGCGGCCATGGTTTCGGAAAGGAGTAGCTATGCGTCGAGCTCATAGCCCCCTGTGCGGCAAGCGGTTTGCCGTGGGTCTCCTGCTGATCGCATGGGTGGTTTCGGCTGGTTGCTCCAGTTCAGTCTATGGGTGGTACGTCCGGACCAACTCAACGGTTCCTGCCCCTGCGGCTAATAAGGAGATGCTCGCGCAAGCGCCGGTTGCTGTCCTGGGCGCACTTGGTTCCGGGCTTGGTGGGGCAGAAATCGGCATCAGTGCCATGCTGACGCAGGTCGTGAAGCAGGCAGCCCCCCAAGCCAAGCTCATTGACACGAGAGATGTGTTTACGCGGATCAACACGAACGGTGCGGTGGATGACTATATGCGGTTGAGGGCGGATGCCTTGCATGGCCACATTCTCAGCCGCAATCCGCTTCAGAAGGTGGCATCGGCCATCGGCGCACGCTATGTGTTTCAACCGTATGTGGTGGCCTTCTCGCAATCCATGACGAACCGATGGAGTTTCGCCGATATACGACTCGTGCATACGCGGTCGAGCAACGCAAAGTTGTCAGTGCAACTGTGGGACGCCGAAACCGGCGAATTGCTGTGGGCTTCCTTGGCCGAGGCAGAAGTGGAAGACGAAGGCGTTGAGCAGGAACCGGTGTACCTTGAAGATGCCGTTCGCATCGTGTTTGGCAGCATGATGGCGGATTTTCTGTCGGGCAAGACGGCATCGGAATACGACTCGTTCAGCAAATACGTCGATCAATTGGTGCCGGTCCCATAGCAGAAGATTCACGAGTGGATGCGGCGCTCGATGGAGCAAGCCCGAATGGTCGAGAGAGCTGGCGGCTGAATCAGGATCTCGCGAAGTGGGAGCTAACCTAGTACGAGTTCAGCAAGCAGGGGGGAGAGGCAACGGAGGCAATGGATGAGGCTTCATCCAACTTGGAGTCTATGCGGTGGATCATGTGCGCTATGCGAAGGCGAAGGTACGTGAGGCTACCTCTGGATGCCACCATTGCCGAAGAAAAGCTGACGAGGTACTTGCTATTACCGCAAGCGCGCGGCGATAAATCGGCGTTTCTGGCACGAGCAGGATACGGGCAGGCTAGCGTGGACTACTTGTTGCGAGACTTGCGTGACCAACTTCTGCCATTAGAAGCCCAGCGACTGGAATCGAATACATTCGGTCAGTACTATGAAATCCGAGGCATGCTGTCCGGCCCAAACGGCGTGGCGTTGGCCGTACGGACCATTTGGATGACAGAAAGCTTGTCGGGCATTACGAAGTTCGTTACACTGATTCCAGATAAGCGGAGGATCGAATGACGTTTGAGCTCTACACGGATGTGGCGTTGAAGTGCGATGTCCCAGAGCATCGCCTCCGTCGTGGCGACATCGTGAAACTGGTGGATCGTCACGTGGCCTCTGACGGCACAGAGGGGTATTCCATCGAAGTCTTTAACGCGCTAGGCGATACAATAGCCGTCACTAGCGTGTCCGTTTCCGCCATCGAAGCCCTCCGCCAAGACGAAGTCCTCTGCGCGCGCACCCTGTAGTTGAGACGCTGCCCCAGCGCAAGGCCTGAAGCATTTCGGGATCGCGTCAATCAACGGCATTCCGAAAACGCTGAGTAAGCTTCAACTGCTTCTGTCCACACCTCAACGGGTTCACGGATCTTCTAAAATCCGCCCCAGTTCGCAGCCGCGAGTCGGAAATCCAGCATGTCTCCGATTCTCACTCACTGCTGGTATCTACCCTCATAAGGAGTATGTACTATTACACCATTCTGGAGATATCGTATCGGCGTGAATTATTTCTATTCTATTTGGGGCTTCACGGCTTGGACTTTCTCGCTGATAGCCGTACCTGTGTATGCCCAATTTGCTGAGATCGAGCGAGAGATTGCCGATTTCGACCGTCAAATTCATCAGGCTAGGGAATTGTCTCAACTCAAAGGGAAAAACAGAGGCCCAATCGAGGACGAGGCCAATAAGAACCAAGCTGTAATTGCAGAGTTAGAGCGGCGACTTGCCCCAATAAACATTGCATTAGAAGGGCTCAAGCTCAGCACACAGAAGGCCAAGCACCTGCTCGATATTGCCTTGTCGAATCCAGGACTAGTGGAGGACCAACGACTAGAAGTTCTTCATCAGGACTATAGAACCGCCACCGTATTGCAGAACCAGAAGGAGAATGAAGCCATACCCCTCACCAAGGAACTTGACGAAGATCGAAAGAGAACCGAAGACTTGAGGACTAGAAAGAAAGTGTTGGCGCTAGAGATTGATACTTTGAACCGAGGCGTTCGGATTCTCACCCTCAAAAAGCCCGTTATCGTCGAGACGGAAGGCGAATGCGTCATGCACGATGACATTGCACCAAGGGCCTGTAAAGAGCAAGCGCTGTTGAAGGCTAAGCAAAACGCCATTGCAATTGGAGGCATACGCCTCGTTCGATCTCTTACCGAAGTCAGTATGAATGACATCGTGAGAGACGAAATCAGCCTGAAGGCACTAGCCAAGATTCGCTACATGGAAATCCTTCAGCCACCAGTGTTCACGGCTCACGGAGAGTTGGGGAAGTATGTGACAAAGATTCGGGCTGCCGTGCAAAGCCAAAGGCCTGAGACCCAAGATGCTGTGCAAAAGATTGTAGGGTCTGAAGGTGTTTCATCCATCAGGACCGATGAGACGGGCTCCTTACAGAGAACCCCGAATCAGGGGATCTCTGCCGTATCCGCTTTCAATCTCGCGTATAACGATTTTCTGAACGGGAAGTATGGTCAGGCTGTAGTGGGCTTCCAGCGGTTCACGAAAGATTTTCCCGGAACCTCTCTGACGCCAAATGCCCACTACTGGTTGGGCGAGTCCTTATACAATGCGGAGGACTATACACGCGCCGCGACGACGTTCGAGTATCTCATCGCGGAATACCCAGGGAGCGAGAAAGTCCCTGCTGCCCTCTACAGGCTGGGTTTGGCCACGGTAAAAATCGGCGATTTGGTCAAGTCCAGGAAATATCTCAAGCGAGTTATTGAGGAATTTCCCTCCTCGGATGAGGCCAGGCTCGCAAAGAACAAGCTTGCTGAAATACGATGAGCCGCTCCTCACTACACCGAATAGGACAGCATTTCTCTTTGATTGATTGACCGCACGCAAGGAAGCTATAGTCAAGTGGAAGGACTTGGAAGAAGGATTCGGAATATGAAGATTTCCCCAACAAACACACCCTGCCAAGTACTTCGCCTATGGATTGCGCTCCTGATTGTCCTGACCATCCTTCCATTATCGGGGTGTGTCGCACAGCAGGCTGACTTGAAGCAAACCGAGCGGGCGTTGCAGCAGAAGCTCAAGCAGCAGGACGATCAGCTCTCGCAGGCACGCGCGCGGCAGAGCCAGGGGATTTCCATCTTGAGGGAACAGGAGTTACCTCAGCTTCGCGGCCAGCTGGAGCAAGCGTTACATCAGATACAAGACCTGAGGGCCCAAATTGATAGCCTCACCCCTCGTTCTAAGAAAAACCTCTCCTCCGAAGTAGATGAACTGGGGACTTCGTCCAAGAATGTGGAAGCTCGTCTCGATTCACATGATGAATTGCTGAGTTCTATCCTGTTTCAACTCGCCGAACTGACTAAGCAAGTAAAGGCTCTAGAGAAGCGCTGAAGCAGAAACTGACGAAGCTTCAATCCCGTTGGGGCCACCACTGCATACGCATTTCTCGAAACTCTCTAGAGTTTCGTTTGATCAGTGTCTGCCAGATGCGGAGATTCTCATCGACAGAATGCGTGATGAGTAATTTCAATGAGACGAACCACATCACCAGGTCAGATCAGTCAGATCGACTATTTGGCGTTGCCAGTTGCGAGCGCACTTCATTGACGCCTCTGGCGGCGGTTGTGTATAAAGAATGCGCCTTTTGTCATTATTATTTTGGGATGTTGATGGGCTATGGCGACACGTGAATTTCATGATGGCGGGAAAGACGGCTTAGAAGCCCTAGAGCCGCTCGACCCGGAAAAAATTGGTTCGTTCAACGAGTTGCTGGTCGCGATGGGGAAGACGGCGTTCGGCGGCCGCCGGTTGGGCGAAGCCTTCGACGTGCTCGATGCAATGATCGAGGATGCCGATTGCAAGGTCGTGCTGACGCTCTCGGGAGCCATGACCATCGCCAAGATGGGCAAGATCATCAGCACGATGGTGGATCGCGGAATGGTTCACTGCATTATCTCCACCGGCGCGCTGATCGCGCATGGGCTGAGCGAGTCGATTGGGAAGACGCACTATCGCGTCAATCCTGCGATGTCCGATGAGGAGTTGTTCGAGAAGGGCTATAACCGCGTCTACGATACTCTGGAGATGGAATCCAACCTCAACTATGTGGAGCAGGTGGTCTCGCAGACGTTGAAGCGCGTGAATTACGATACGCCGCTCTCGTCTGAAATCCTGACGCGTGAGTTGGGGAAAACGCTGGCTGAAGAGTACGAAGGGGACGGGATTCTCAAGAGCGCGTATTTGAAGAAGGTGCCAGTCTATATTCCCGCGTATACCGATTCTGAAATGGGATTGGATGTGGGAACCTGGGCGATGGGCCGGGTGATTGCGCAAGCTCGTTCACAGGCGAAGCTCGGGGACGACCTGACGCTGTTGCGCAGTATCCAACAGTCCCTCCCGTCGTTCAATCCCTACCTGGACCTCAATAGCTACGCCGGCCAGATTTTGTCCGCCAAGAAGATTGGGATCTTTACGATCGGCGGCGGGGTGCCTCGAAATTGGGCGCAGCAAGTCGGACCCTATATCGAAATCGGCAATCATCGGCTGGGGCTCAATGTGAAGCCGCCGCGGTTTCAATATGGCGTGCGGATCTGCCCCGAACCGGATTACTGGGGCGGACTGAGCGGCTGCACGTATCAAGAAGGCATCTCGTGGGGCAAGTTCGTTCCACCGGCTGACGGCGGACGGTTTGCCGAAGTGCTCAGCGATGCGACGGTGGTGTGGCCTTTGCTGATGATGGGGTTGTTGGAGCGGCAACGGGCGCGGGGCAAGCAACTGTCATGAATAGTTCTCGGCGTCGCATGGTAATAGCCGGTTGGGCGATGGCCTGCTGTCTTGCCCTGTTCCCGTCTCTGTCCGGTGCCAAGGACGAGCCCGGGCAAGCGGAGACTCGTATGAAGGGCCAGGCCAACGCGCCAGTGACATTGATCGAGTACTCAGATTTTACCTGCGGCTACTGTGTGAAATTCTTTCGGGAGACCTGGCCGAGAATCCAAGCGCGCTATGTGGATACCGGCAAAGTGAAGTTTCTCTACCGCGACTATCCGCGCGCCGACCAGGGGCCCGGCCTGGATGCGGCGCTGGCGGCGCGTTGCGCCGGCAGCCAGGGGAAATATTGGCCGATGCACGATCGTTTGTTTGCAGAGGGGGGGCGATTGGATCAGGCGGTCATTCTGCGGCATGCCGCCGCTATTGGATTGGCTCAGCCGGCGTTCGAGCGCTGTCTCAAGGAAAAGTCACACATTGCGTCGATTTTTGAAGATCGGGAAGAAGCCAATCGGTGGGGATTTCATGGCACCCCTGGGTTCATTCTGGTGCGAACGGCGACCGGCCCTACGGAGAAAGAACCGGCGGTCGCGATTCCCGGAGCGTTTCCGTTCGAAATGTTCGCCGAAGAAATCGATCGATTGCTCGCGAGCGCTCCGCATTCACGCGAAGGGACAGAGCGCCAGCCTCTCATCCGGCCCGTGCGGTCCGGTGAAGGATCGCTGCCGCCTGTTCGTGCCCCACACGTGCCGTAACGTAGGAGTTAACTATGGCGTCCACGCAATCATTTTGGTCGGTGCCCCAGCAGGAAGGGACGGCTGAGTTTTGGGTCTGCATGTCTTGCCTGGGAGACGTCTTTTACCGAAAGGTGCCGATGCCAGACTGTCCGTCCTGCCATGGCGTGTCCACGTATGAAAGCTTTACGCTGGACGCTGTCAGGGATTGGGGAACGGACGAACTCATTGCCAAAGCAGTGGCCGAGCAGCAGGCTGCCGAGGCGGCTCAAGCGGCATCGGCTCCGACCGCCTCCTAGAGGGAGATCGCACGGTTGCAGGAAGCACGTCCGTTTCTCGTCCATGGAGTCTGGAAGCGTAGCGCCACCACGGCAGTGGTGACCGATCCGTTCACGGGAAATGTCTTTGCGGAAGTCTGTCAGGCCGGTGAGGGCGAGATCGAAGAGGCCATGGCCTCTTCAGTGGCTGCCGCGCCTGCCATGGCGAAGCTGGCCTCTCATGCCCGCTATAATATCCTGCAAGACATGGCAGCGTTGCTCTATCGCCGCCGGGATGAATTTGCCAAAACAATCACGGCGGAAGCCGGCAAGCCGATCGCTGACGCGAAGCGCGAGGTCAATCGCGCGGTGCAAACGCTGACAATTGCGGCGGAAGAAGCGAAGCGCATCCCCGGCGAAGTCGTTCCGCTCGATTGGACCCCGCAGACCGAATCGTATCTTGGGATGGTGCGCCGGTTTCCGTTGGGGCCGATCCTCGGGATCACGCCATTTAATTTCCCGCTCAATCTGGTCGTTCACAAGGTCGCACCGGCGCTCGCTGCCGGCAATCCGATTCTCATCAAGCCCGCTCCGCAGACTCCGCTGACGGCGCTGCTTCTAGGCGAAGTGGCCTTGGAGGCCGGGCTTCCTGCTGGCGGGCTGAACGTCGTGCCCTGCGACAACGCGCTGGCGGAGCGGTTCGTGATCGACCCTCGCTTCAAGTTGCTGAGTTTTACCGGCAGCGCGCCGGTCGGGTGGATGCTGAAAGCCAAATGCGGCAAGAAGAAGGTGACGCTCGAACTCGGGGGCAATGCCGGTGTGATCGTCGAGCCGGATGCGGATCTCGAACTGGCCGCTAAACGATGCGCCAGCGGCGGGTTTGGCTATGCCGGGCAAACGTGCATTTCGGTCCAGCGCGTGCTTGTGCATCATTCGGTGGCGGATGCATTTACTACCAAGCTGCTGCTGCAAGTCGCTCGGCTGAAGGCCGGCGATCCGACGGACGAGACGACGATTGTTGGCCCGTTGATCGATCCTGCGGCCACGCAGCGCGTCGAAGGGTGGATTGAAGAGGCCGTGTCGCAAGGGGCCCGTGTGTTGCTCGGTGGAAAGCGATTGGGAACGGTTTTGGAAGCCACGGTGCTTACGAATGTGAAGCCGGAGATGAAAGTGTCTTGCCAGGAAGTGTTCGGCCCCGTGGTGACGGTGTCGTCTTACCGGCAGTTCAGCGATGCCATTGCGGCGTTGAATCAATCCGATTATGGATTGCAGGCCGGCGTCTTTACACAGGATATCAATAAGGTTTTTCACGCCTTTCGGCATCTCGAAGTAGGCGCGGTGCTCGCCAACGAGATCCCCACGTTTCGGGCGGATCATATGCCCTATGGAGGGGTGAAGGATTCTGGGTTGGGCAGAGAAGGCGTGCGAGCGGCTATTGAGGACATGACCGAGCCGCGGTTGTTGGTGCTGAATCTGAGCGAACCGGGCGGGGGCGCCTAGAATAATCCTCTGAGGATATTGCGAACCCCGGACAATCTTGGTACAACAGCGGCCCAATATAGCGTATTGGGCAATGTTGTGTGGTCAGTCTGAGGATAGACAAGGGAGAAGGCGACGATGGTACCTACACAGATGTTCCTGACAAGAGGGGTGGGGGTTCACAAGGAGAAACTGGCTTCTTTTGAGCAAGCCCTTCGCAGTGCCGGCGTGGCCTACTGCAATCTGGTGACGGTCTCGTCAATCCTTCCGCCGAATTGTAAAATTGTTCCGCGCAAGCGTGGCGAAAAGCTGTTGAACCCCGGCGAGATCACGTTCTGCGTCATGGCTCGATCGGAGACCAATGAGCGGAACCGCCTAGTGTCCGCCTCCATCGGCCTCGCGATTCCCACCGATCGCCAGACCTATGGCTATCTCTCCGAGCACCATGCGCACGGAGAGACCGATGAGGAGACGGGCGAATACACCGAAGACCTCGCCGCACAAATGCTGGCGACGACATTGGGGGTCGAGTTCGATCCGGACATTGCATGGAAAGAGCGCGAGCAGGTTTTTAAGGTGGGCGGAAAAATCGTGCGCACGTTGAATATCACGCAGTCGGCCGTCGGCAAGCCGAACATGTGGACGACCGTCATTGCCTTGGCCGTCTTTATTCCAGAAGAAAATATTCCCAAGTCCTCGCGCCGTTAATCCGCGTGGGCCTGGTGCGTCGCTGCATGCCTCTCATGCCAGTATTGGTGGCGGAAGAACCGTTATGACATTGCCTGCCGGTTGGGAAGGCCAGGATCGCAATTTCCTTGGCATCGATGAGCCTTGGTGCCATCCAGATCAAGCGGGCGTCTACGTCCTGCCGGCTCCATACGAGCATACCTCCAGCTACATCCTCGGGTCGGACCGCGGGCCCTCTGCTATTCTTGAAGCCTCCGCTCAAGTCGAGGTCTACGATGAACAGCTCGGATACGAGCCGTTCCGTGAATGGGGCGGGATTGCGACCGCGACGACGCTCGATCTGCAAGGACGAGTGGACGGACAGGCGGTCGACGCAATTCAGTCGTATGTGGCGCCTCATGTCGGAACCGGCCGGTTTCTTGTGACTCTGACCGGTGAACATACTGGCGCGCTCGGGGCGATCCGGGCCCACGCGAAACGGTATCCCGATTTGTGTGTGGTGCAAATCGACGCGCATGGCGATCTCCGCCAGGCCTATGGGGGAAATCCGTTCAGCCACGCCAGTGTCATGGCGCGAGTCGTCGATGATGGACATCCACTCGTCCAGGTCGGGATTCGGTCGATCTGCCAGGAAGAAATTGAACGGATCAAGACATCCAAGCGTATTTCCACGTTCTTTGCGGCGTCGATTCTTGATCCATCCGGCCCGTACGAAGGCCGTGCCGCGCGCTGGGTGCCTGAGGTCGTGGCCGCTTGCACGGGGCCGGTCTATCTGACGTTCGATTGCGATGGATTGGATAGCGCCATCATTCCCGCTCTGGGGACCCCGGAGCCGGGCGGACTCGGTTGGTACGATACGCTGCATTTGATCACGGCGTTGGCCAATGGGCCTGGGATTGTCGGCATGGACATTAGCGAGATCGCTCCGATCGAGGGGTTTGTCGCGCCGCAATTTACCATTGCCCGCTTGATCTACCGCATGCTTGGCCGAATCAAAGCCGGCCGCCGGGTTCACTAGGGCGTTTGCCTGCGATGTCGCGCGATGCTCAGCCCGCGCCGGCTTCTCCCATCCGCATCAATAAATTCTTCACCGAACAGGGCATTTGTTCTAGACGCGAAGCGGATCATCGGGTCGAGTCCGGCCGCGTAACGGTCAATGGGATTGTCGCGACATTGGGAGATCGGGTGAACCGGACGGATGTCGTTGCCTGTGATGGAATAGTTATTCCCTGGGGCCAGGCCGCGATCTATATCAAGTATCACAAGCCGGTTGGGGTGACGACGACGAGCGAGGCGCATGTGCCTCGGAATATCATTGCCGAAATCGGGCATTCCGAGCGGATTTTCCCGATCGGACGGCTGGACAAAGATTCATCCGGCCTGATTCTACTCACGAATGACGGCAATATCGTCAATGAAATCCTGCGCGTGGAATTCGGCCATGAACGGGAATATGCGGTGGATGTCGATCGCCCCTTCGATGAGACGTTCCTTCAGAAGATGGCGGCGGGGGTCGAGATTCTCGGCAGCCGGACGAAACCGTGCCGGATGGAGCGCATGCGGCCGAACCGATTTCGCATCGTGTTGACGGAGGGGCGCAATCGCCAGATCCGGCGCATGTGCCAAGCGCTGGGCTACCGGGTGACGGGGCTGCACCGTGTCAGGATCATGCACATTGGCATTGCCGGATTGGGGCCGGGAAGCTGGAAGGAACTCTCGCCCGACGAACGGGCCGAACTTCTTCGGGCCGTCGGACGCCCGCCTGATTAGCAGGATGCTGAAAAAGTCTGCCAGCGGCGTTCTCGCGTCGTTCAGAGGCTCAACGTACTGAAGCGTACGCCTCGCCTCCTCTCTCGCTGCGGCCTTGCTGGACAGCCTTTTTGAGCATCCTGTTAGTGGGTCTCGCTCGGGATGGGCGGCGCGGATGGTTCGTCGAGATGCTCCCGGTCGATCGTGCCGGACGGAAGGTCTTCAGCCGCATCGCCGTCGGGATCGACCTGCTTTCGGCGCTTGCCCATGAATAGATTGAGCACTGCAATAAAGAAACTCCCGCCGACTAAGGTCATGCTGCTGGCCTGAACCGTCTTGGTTCCTTCGTCGCGCATATCTTTCGCCACATCGGCCACGGTAATCAATAAATGGTCGAGGGACAAGCTGACTTGAATCATTTTGGAACCGCCATTGTCGGAGGCATGCTCTTCCGCTTTTCGACGCAAGGCCTCGCGCGCTGCTGGGGAGGTGGCCTTCCATTCTTGGGTCAAGAGCTGGACGGTGGTGCTGGCGGCGGAGAAGTATTGATCGAGACTGCGCCGAACAGATTCAATGTCTTCCGGTTCGCTTCGTCCGCTTCGCGAGACACGCAGGCCGGCCGCCGCGTACCGGTCGATGGCATGTTGAATTTTCGCCCGCTGGATGGGGAGCGACTCCGTGATGCGTTCGAAATCCGCCTGGCTGCCGGCTTCCAGGGCTCGAATAATCGTATTGCGGTAGCGCATGGTATCGGCCGAAATATGCGCGAGGTCGGTCGCGCCGAGCGTGTATTCCGTATACATGATGCGCAGGTCTTCATCGACCTGGCTCAAGGTCTGCCCGCTATACCAGCCGATGGCGGCGATGAGCGCGCTGATCAGCAGTTGCGCGCCGGTCGGTTTTGGAATGGGCAAGCGATCGAACAGTCCCACAACGGTATCCTTGGTTAATCGATGATGATTCGGCGGTCGACGTGGGGCGTCAGGTTGGGATCGTTCGAGACGAACACCACCGACCAGGGCTCATCTTTCGAGCAGAGGCGCCGGAGAATCGTTTCCCGCATCGTTGGGTGCAGGTTGTGCATGATCCCGTCAAAAATGAGAATCTGCGGCCTGGCGAGGATGGCGCGCGCGAGCAAGATTCTCATAATTTTGGTTGGGGACAGCACTTTCCCTGGCGTGCGTATGTGGGACTTGATCCCTTGCGGCAAGGCATCGATCTCTTCTTCAAGCTCCACAAAGCGGAGCGCCCAGCGGACATCGCTGTACGGCACATAGGGCCGGCCCAACACGATGTTTTCCTCGATGGTGCCTTCGAACAGCGTCAACCGGGAGTCGAGCATGAATCCACGGCAGCGGTTGATCGTCGTGCGGTCCAGGTGCCTGAGGTCCACGTCGTTGTAGCGGATGACGCCATGTGTCGGATCTTCCAGCCCGGCGAGGACGCGGGCTAGGGCGGTCTTCGCAACGGCCGTGCTGGCATAGATGCCGACTTTTTCGCCCGGCATGACTTCCAGATCGAAGTTCGAAAAAATGGACGGGGCTCCAGTGTAGGCAGCCGCCAGGTCTTTGCACGTCAGCCGAATCCCATGAACGGTGGGATCCGGCAACGGGACGGAGAGCGTCACCGATTCCTGGTCTTTCGGGAGCGTGAAGAACTGGTCGAGTTCGGTCACGGCGGTCATGAAGTAGTAGACATGGCCCATCCGCTTGACGACCCCGTCGAAACTATTGAGCAGCCCCGCGACGACGACTTCGGCGGCCACAAACTGTCCAATCGTCAATTGCCCGATGGAGATGAGCCACCCGGCGGTGGCGATCAGGCTGCTGTGGCCGACCGCCTGCCATCCGACCGCGCCGAGGTACTGACGGGCGAGAACGGCGAACCGCGCCCGCCTGGTCGCGACATAGTCGTCGACCAGCGCATCGGATTTTTGCATGAGCAGGGGCTGGCTATCGGTCGCCTTGAAATGCAGGAGGTTGTAGGAGATCTCTTGTATCCAATGCAGCGTCTTGTATTTGGCATGAGAGACGTCAATGGTGGTGCGAAGTCCGCCATGCGAGAGGAGAAAGAACACGACATTGAACCCTGTGAACAGCAGGGCGTCGTATAGCAAGAAATAGGGGTGGTAGAAGACGAGGATCGACATGCCCACCGCGCCGCCGACGACCACGTTGATCAGATCGACGAGCAAGACCGAGAGGGCCCGTTGCATCAACACGGTTTCGAGAAAGTAATTGGCGTAGCGCGGTTTGAACTGCTGATAGTGCATGAGCGGGAGTTGCTGCGTCATGGCCAGCGTCACGCGGGCGAAGATCCGCCGTTCCAGTACTTCGACGGCATAGTACTGGAGGGTTTTAAAGACGCCGACAAAGGCCAGGGCAGTGGCCATGATCGTTGCGAGTGTGACGATGGTAATGGGCTGAATCGCGAAGGCGAAGGTGTTGACGAGCTCTTGAACGGTCAAGGGGACAATCAGTGAGAACAGTCCAATGGCGAGCGAATAGGAAACGATGAGCCCGAGGACTTTCTTCTCCAGGCGGAACAGGAGCCCCAAGTGTCCCAGCATGGCCTGGAAGAGGTTCGGCTGCTTATCAAAATGGCCTTGGGCCATGTCGTTCAAATCCTTACACGAGATCGCCGAGGCGCGGCGCAGAGAGGATGTTTATCACGAGACGCACTCGTGATGGTACTGGACTGCCGCCGATAGGGCCACCCTAGCAAATATCCGCTGTAAATTCCATGTTTCCACGGACTTAGTCGCGAGACCGGTAATTGACCGGCATCGCGCTTGGGTTGCTCTTCGCCCAGGCTCCGATGGCCCATTGATAGAGCGCCTGGGCTTTCTGGTAGTCGGCTTTTGCCCGAATCACCTGCGCTTCAGAGTCCACGGAATTGCGCTCGCGGAGATTGACGAAGAGGACGCTGGTGGCGCCGAGTCCGAAGCGAAACCGCTCGCCTTCTTCGAGCGTTTTGGCGAGGCGCAGGGATTGAACGGCGGCTTCCATGCGTTCCTTGGCGCGCTCGATGGCCGAGAGGGCGTTATCGACATCGACCACCACTTGTTGCTCACGGAATTGCCGGACCATGACGAAGCGGTCTGCTTTCCCCTGCGCTTCAAGCACTTCGCCGCGGCTGCGGCGCTGGAGGATGGGAATTCTCAGCTCAAGGCCAAATCGATAGCCGAGGCCGAGGACGAATTTTTCCGGCGCACGGGCCGGCGCGGCTTCGGCGTCCAGGCTCGGGAGCAGGTTGTTCTTGGCGAGCTCCAGGTCGATATCGTTCATTTTCGCTTCGAGGCCGATCTCTCTAATTTCAGGCCGCTCGGCTTTCGCTTGCACTTTATGGGCTTTGACGGCGTCAGGCGTCGGAGAAAGCATTTGCGCCGGAAAGTCCGGGACCCGGTCGAGGGACGGCATTGTGGGAACATTGTTTTCCCATAGGAACATGGAGAGCTTGAATTGCTCCTGCTCAACTAGGCGCTGTGCGGCAATAGAGACTTCGCGGCGGCGCTGCACTTCCTGATTGGCTTCCACCACATCTAATGGCGCGACAGCCCCAGCCTTGGCCCGTCCTTCCACCTGCTTATACCGGTCCTCGGCGACTTTCAGCGCTTTGCGCTGGACATCGACATACCGGACGGCGGCGACCCAATCCCAGAATTGAGTGGCTGCCGCGAGAAACAAGTCCTGCCGGGTTTGTGCGATGCGCACATCTGCGCGAGGGTCCGCTAATTCAGACCGTTGCAATTCGGCCTTTTCAGGATTGACCATCAGGCCTTTCAAGAGCGGGAAGAATCCTCCCAGTAGGACCTGCTGATTGCCGTTTCCAAACGACAGATCGGGAATCTTGGCATCGCCAATGGCTTGGCGGACACCGGCGCTGTACCGGAACCCCATCGGACTCCGGGCTTCGATGAGGGTGTCGTTGAAACCCACGGACTGGGTGCCGAGTTTATCCTTGGAGACAAACCGTTCGATTTCGGTGTCGTTGACGAGGACCGGTTCGAAGGCGCCAAGGGCTTTGAGCATACGGCCGCGAGCCATCACTTTTTCGGTTCCTGCGCCTTTGAGCAAAGGATGCGAGCGGTCGATCCAGGCGTGGATTTCATCGATGCTCAACGGAATGGCGGGAAGTCCTTTGGCGGAGTCCCCCTCGGCCGCGGCGGCCGTAAGCGGAATCGACGCGGTGGATAGAACGAGTGCCCCACACAGGAGGCCGAACCGTAACAACATCATGACTGCTCCTTTGTTCTGCTGAACGAGCGCGGCGTTGCCGTCCGCGACTCGTGAACCAGGGGCGTGGACGGGAGATGCGCTGGAGAGATGAATCGGCAAGCCAGCAAAACTGGTTGACGCGATTACTTTGCACCTCGTCCCGATTTCGGCAACAGCGTGTCGATGAGGCTTGGCGGACGTTCTTGGTAATCGGGCGGGAAGAGGTTAAACCGCCGCCAGAGCTCATACCAGAGCGGAACACGATTGAGAATGACCCAGCCCATGACTTTGGTGCCTTGCCGGACATGGCTTTGCTCCGGCCACATCCGGTCTTCTGGATCGGGGACAACCCAGAAACGGAAGTTGCCCTTGCCATCGTCCACTTGATCGATGACCTTGATCACGCCGGTGTAGGTGCCTGCCATAACCTCAGGCCAGGCAGGAAGTGGAATCGCCGGAATGCCATAGAACAGAATCTTCACTTTCCGCCCGACATTGAGGAGCGGGGCGTCGAGGCCGTCGGCGGTCATTTCAATGGCTTTGTCGAGGCTGTCCGGTGAGAGCCGGACGATCTTGTCGCCCTGCCGGACAGTTTCTCCGGCACCGGCTTGAACCATCTTGACGACCGTTCCATCGATCGGCGCCAACACTTTGCTGGCGTTGCGGCGTTGCGTGGCGTTCGACATGCGGAGGGAGACGTCGGCCAGCTGATCCGCGGCTCTGGCGGCTTCGCCGACGGAGGCATCGCGCGCCGCTTCAGCGTCCAGCAATCGTTGCAGCACTTCAGCGCTAATCTGTTGCCGGCCAAATCCCAGCGCCTTGGTGGATTGCTCGGCGGCTTTCAAATTGGCCCGCGCCCCTTGGAGGTCGGCTTTGCTGGCGAGCGCCGCTTGGATCGTCACTTCGAGTTCGCGTTGCGACACCAGGCCTTGCTCAGCCAGCTGCTTATGGCGTTCGACATTCAATTCTGCCGTGGTAACCGCGATCTTGGCCGCCTCGATTTTCTGGATCGCTTCGAGAACTTTGCTGTCGGCTTCGCCCACTCTGGCCTGAGCCCCAGGCACCGCGGCCTTGACGAGGTTTTGCATTTCCGTGATGCGTTTGTCGAGTTGTTCGACCCGGGAGAGGGCGGCCTTCCGAGTCTGTTCAAGCGATTTTTTGCGCTGGTCGAGGAACGATAAGAGATCCGGAGCCATGAAGTTCGGGTCGTAATCTTCTAACTCGAGAATCAGGTCTCCTTGTTTTACGCGGACGCCTTCGAGGATGTGCCATTTTTGGATCCGTCCCGTGATCTGCGCTTCAATGTCTTGCGGTCGCTCATAGGGCGAGTAAGCGGAGAGCTGGCCGGTGACGGTGATTGTCTGTGTCCAGGGGACAAAGATAATGATGAGAAGGAATAAAATGACGAGTGTCACCGCCAGCCGGGAAGAAAACTTCAGCCGTTCCGGAATTTGGACGGCCTCCCACGACTGAAGCTTGCTGGAGGTGGCCAGATCGTCGATTGCGATCTCGCTCAGGCCGCTGTCTCTCGTGACGAGCGAACGGACTTTGTTTTTCAGACCTGAACCAAGGCGAGCCACGGCAGTCATCTCCTGAAGCGCTGGCGATGTAGGAGCGGTACGTCTCACATCATATGAGAAATATTGGGCGGAGGTCAATTTGAAGCGGAGAACTGGATACGTCCTTGGTACGTGATGTTGCGTAGAGCCAGCCGAGTCACCTTGACCCGTTCCGGCAGAATCGCTAAGGTGACGCTCTGTTTTTTGAGCTATAGCCGGGGATGCAAGGAAGGAGTGCGCTTGTTATGGCAGGAACAGGAGGAGCGTCTCGCCGGGTGAACAAGGCGCAGAACGTGCTCATCGGGATTCTTGGCGGCAGTAAATCCGATTTTCCGATTCTGGAGAAAGCCGGCGCGCTGCTCTCGGAGTTTGAGATTCCATATGAGCTCTTGGTGGTGTCGGCGCACCGAACGCCGGACCGGCTGTTCGAATATGCCGAGAATGCACCGGGACGCGGCATCGAAGTCATCATTGCGGGCGCCGGTGGGGCTGCCCATCTTCCCGGCATGTTGGCGGCGAAAACGCATGTGCCAGTTATTGGCGTTCCCATTCCCACGGAAAATCTGAGAGGACTGGATTCGTTGCTGTCCATCGTGCAAATGCCGAAGGGCATTCCTGTGGCGACCGTCGCTATCGGAGGGGCGGAAAACGCTGCCTTGCTGGCCGCCCAAATTTTAGCAGGCCGGTATTCTTGGATCGCCGATCGCGTGAAGGCGTTTCGCGCAGCCCAAACGGAAAGCGTGCTCAATTCTCCGGAGGCGCAGGGCACCAGTGTGGGCAGTCTCCAAGCGGATCAGACGAGCCTGCGAGTGTGATCATGCCGCTCCTTGGCCCTGGGGCCGTCCTTGGAGTATTGGGTGGTGGGCAGCTCGGCGCCATGTTCACGCGCACGGCGCTGCAGCTTGGGTACCGAGTCGCTGTCTGGGATCCGGATCCAGATGCGCCGGCTCATCGGTTTGCCAGTCAGTCGTTCTCCGCGGCCTTTTCGGACTCTTCAGCCTACCGCGACTTCAGCCAGCTTGTGTCTGCCGTGACGCTCGAATGGGAAAACGTCCCGGCATCGCTCTGTGAACAATTGAGCCAGACCTGCCCTGTCCGTCCGTCCGCCGCCGTGCTTCAGGTTATCCAAGATCGGATCGAGCAAAAACAATTTTTACAGGCGCAGGGGCTTCCGGTTCCATCGTTTTCGGTGGTGACGGATCCAGCGCAGCTCCCCAGCGTTGTGCAAGCCTTCGGGGGTGCGGTGATCTGTAAAACGGCGACAGCGGGATACGATGGGAAGGGCCAGTGGACGATCCGGCGGCCGGCCGATCTCGTGGAGGCGGAGGCGGCACTTCGGACAATGGCGCCGACCGGTGTGCGGTGGATTGTCGAGTCCATGGTGGATTATGTGCGGGAGTTGTCGGTGCTGGTCGTTCGAAGCGCAACCGGAGAGCATTGCCTGTATCCGGTTGTTGAAAACCGGCATGAGGCCGGGATTCTTCGGATGACAGTGGCTCCGGCGATGATTTCTCCCGAGGTTGCCGCACAGGCAAAGGACGTGGCGCTTCGTGCGGTGGAGGCGCTTGGCGGGATCGGCGTGTTTTGTGTCGAGCTCTTTCACCTTCGAGGGGATGGTTTATTGATCAACGAAATCGCGCCGCGCCCGCATAATTCTGGGCACTACACATTGGACGCCTGCGCCGTGTCGCAGTTCGAGCAGCAGGTGCGGGCCTTGTGCGGGATGCCGCTTGGAGAGGTCAGATTGTTGAGTCCTGCCGCGATGGTGAATCTGATCGGCCATGACGTTGAGAAGGTCACGAGTTCCACTGGATGCAGGGACCTCCTGACGATTCCTGGGGCCGAGCTTCACCTATACGGAAAGCGCACGGTCAGGCCTGGCCGAAAAATGGGACACGTAACCTTTCTCGCAGGGTCGGCCGATGAGGCCACGGATCGCGCCAGCCAATTCATAAAGATACTTGCGCGTTAAGTTAAGAACGAGACGCTAGTTCAGCCTGCTCCAGTTCGCGACTTGCCCGACTGCTCACTGAGCCCTCACCAGCGGGTGTGCAATCAATAGACGTTCTTGCTCCCTCTCAGACGGCCGTTCGATTTTGTATGGACCGCAGGGTTCATTCTTCATGCTGAGTACTGAACGACCGATGGATTGCTATGCCAACGACCGATTCTAATCTCCAAACAGAGGTACAAAAGTTGCTGTCCTTATGCAGGGTCCATCGGGAGGGCGGTCCTATGAAGATACCGGCGTCAGCATCGTCACCCCAGGCTAACAGCCGATTTCATCACGTTCTCACGCATCCCCGCTCGCGACTGCTTCTGCTGCAATGTTTGGTGAGTGTGATCCTGTCCTATGAGCTGCTGTTCGGCACGGAGTCGGTCATCAGCCGGTTGAATAGCGATGGGATGGTCGTCGGAATGTGGGCATGTGTGGGCCTGCTCGCGTTGTTGCCGAGCGGCTGGTTCGAGATAGCTTGGGTTACTGGCGCGCTCGTGGCTGTCGATACGGTGCTGGTGACCGGGACGATTTATCTGTCGGGAAACGCGCGCCCAGATCTCTATGTGGCGTACTTTATCGTGATGTTGGTGGCGGCCTCGGTGCGGCGCATGAATCACATGATAGGGCTGTGTCTTCTCCTTTGTGCCGGATATGCTGCATTGTTGTATGAAGGCATTGTCTATAGTGAAACCGTTGTGGTCGGCCATTGGCTTGGCGTGCCAGTGCTTCTGGTGATGGCGGTGTTTTATGGGTTGGCACTGGAAACGGTGACGGTTGTCCAGGAAGAGAAGTCGGCGTTGTTGAAAGATGTCGACTTATTGAAGCGCACGGAAGAGCAACTGGCTGCCAGCAAAATACAATTGGAGGCGCGCATCGCTGGACTGAACAAGGATCTGACGCAGTCCCAGGATAAGCTGCAACAGGGGCAGGCGGCGCGACAAGGGTTAGAACGGCGCCTGCGCGAGGCGCAGAAGATGGAGGCTGTCGGACGGATGGCGGCCGGAATTGCGAAGGAGTTCGGTGAGTTGTTTGCCGTGATCGGGAAGCAGACGGGTGTGTTGTTGAGCCAGTTGCCGCCCAACGATCCGTTGCGAGCGGCGTCCGACGAGATCTTCAAGACCGGTGAGAAGGCTGCGGCATTAACGGCTCAACTAATCGCGCTCAATTGGGAAGATACGCAGGTTCGTCAGGCGTTGTCGGTCAAGGCGGTCTTAACGGATCTTCAGAGCGCAATCCGTGGCCTTCTTCCTGCCCAGGTCGATCTGGCGATCCATCACGACGACATTCCAATCTATGCGGAGGTCGATCGCGAGGGGTTGGAAAAGGTCTTGCTCCAGCTGGTGGTCAATGCGCGGGATGCCATGCCAAGCGGTGGACGGCTGGCGATCCAGACCAGCTTGGGTGCGGGACTCCATAGCGCCACTCAGGCCCACGGGGCCGGTAAGGACCTATCTCACGGCGTGCTGGTTCAGGTCAGCGACACGGGAACAGGAATGAATCTGGACACGCAAGCGCGGATGTTCGAGCCGTTTTTTTCGACGAAAGAAACCAATGTTGGGCTTGGCCTGACAGCGGTGTATGGGATCGTCAAGCAAAACGGGGGAACCGTTGAGGTCGATAGCCGGCCAGGGCAAGGGACTGTCGTTCGGATCTGGTTGCCGGGCGCACGGGCGGCCCATGCGCAGGAAGAGCAGGCTCCCAAGTCGATGCTGGCCAAGGGAGACGAGACGATTTTATTGATCGAGGAAGATGAGATCCACCGTAAACTGGTCGGGGCGATGCTGGCCAGGCACAAGTATCGCGTGCTGGAGGCCGCTTCTTCCGTCGAAGCTGTAATGCTCACTCAGCGGCACCAAGGTATTGTGCATTTGACGGTAAGCCCCTTGGTCCTGCCTGAGATCGGAGGACGAGAGTTAGCCCGCCGGCTCCTCAATCATCAACCGACGATGAGAGCGCTGTTCGTGTCGAGTTATGACGAGGAGACGATAGCGCACCATCGGATCAATCGGCGCTGTGTCCTTCAGCATCCTTATCGACAAGCTGGATTGGTGGAGAAAGTCAGGGAAATGCTGGATGCCGCCTGACGCGCCGGGCTAGTAGTACCGTCCGGAATGCGCTGGGGCAAAGAAGGGCACATTCCGTTGTTTAAAGATCCCTACCAGGGCCATGCCCGCCACGAATCCTCCGATGTGCGCGAAGAAGGCAATCCCCCCGCCGTGCGATCCCAGTGACAGCCCTCCGCTGTAGAGCTGCCCTAAAAACCAGAACCCCAAGACGATGACAGCCGGCACAGAGGTGGTTCCAAAGAAGGGAGGCGGGATCAGCACCAGGACACGGGCTCTGGGATAGAGCAGCAGGTACGCTCCCAGGATGGCAGAAATGGCGCCACTGGCGCCGACCATGGGAATCTGAGAGGACGGATCGGTGAGGGCATGGCTCAGCGCGGCCAGGATTCCGCAAAGAATGTAGAAGGCCGCGAACTTGAGATGGCCCATGGCATCTTCGATATTATTGCCGAAGATCCAGAGGTAGAGCATGTTGCCGAGCAAATGCATCCAGCCGCCATGGAGAAACATGCTTGTGAGCAGAGTCAATGTTGCAGGAATGGCAGCGATGTCGGTTGGAAGGGCTGCATGACTGAAAATGACAGCAGGGATGGCGCCGTACTGAAAAGCAAACGTTTCACCAGGCTTGTCGGGAAGCGTGAATTGGTAGGTAAATACCAGC
Organism: Nitrospira sp.; assembly: GCA_022226955.1. Taxonomy (NCBI): domain Bacteria; kingdom Pseudomonadati; phylum Nitrospirota; class Nitrospiria; order Nitrospirales; family Nitrospiraceae; genus Nitrospira; species Nitrospira sp. Next base: position 62,559 of record CP092079.1, on the reverse strand, counting down.
ACGCACATCGCGATGATCGCAATCGTCACGATGGGGGGCCGTTCAGTCGGATTATCGTCACGCAGGGGAAGCATGGGTTCTGCTAGGGCATGCGGCGGCGATCGATGATGGGCCGGGGCAGATCCTGGTTTGAGGGGAGCGACCCATCACTATTGAGAGGCACAGAAAACCCGGCCGCATGGGTATGGCCGCCGCCGCCGAAAGAGGCGGCGATGCTTCCCACATCGGTGCCGTCTTCGCGGGATCGCATGCTGAAGTAGCGGCGATTATCCCGGTCGTGCCAGATCAGGCAGAAGGGGTGATTCGGCGAGAGGCGCTCTCCGATCTGGCTGGTGAGGATGGAGCTCTGTACGGCTGGGACGACGGCGCCTTGAAATTCCACCATCACGGCCTGGGCGGCGAGTTTCCCGACAAGCTCCTGTTCGTATCGAAGGATCGCGCGGCCTTCCTGTTCCAGTTCAGGTTGGGTGAACCGGCTCCACTGTTGAAAGTCGAACGGATAGGAGGCGATGGCGGCACTGATCTCACGGCTGCCGGGGAGCGCCCAGTTCCACAAATCTTTGTCTTGGATGTATTGCAGCAGCCAGGGCGCCTGGGTTCCGTGCGCCCATTCCCACCCCAACACGGCGCCCGATTTCTTCAGGTCAAAGTAGGCGTAGGGAAGGCCGGCCAGCGACTGTTCGGCGGTAATATGGTGATCGAGGATCAACAGGGCGTCTGTCTCAGCGGCCATCGCCTCGAGAATCTGTCGGGAATAGCTGAAGTCGACGATGACGACGCGCTGATCTTTGAGATCGGCCGGGGGGGGATTCCCGTGTTTGACGGGAATGAATCGGGCGTGAGGATGCTGCCGCCAGATGGCCCAAGCCGCGCCAAATCCATCGGCGCATTCGGCATGGTAAAGGACGGTGCTCGGGGGATTGCTGAATTGGCGGCATGGTGGCGAATTCTTCATAGAGGTTCGTCACCATAGCACGCGCGGGAGCCGGACTGAAGAGGGTGCTCGCGGGAATTTTCGCGATGGTTAGAGGCCATTCACATAGTTGATGAGCTGGCGAAGCCGCCCGGCGCTTCGACGGTTAAAGGGGAAGACCAGTCGAGGAAGGCTGGCGATGGCTGGTTCGTCCAACTCTTCTTCCAGCGCCGCGCGCAGTTCAAACCGGCCTTCAGAGAGTAGATCGCCGAATTGCGTCTGGATTTGTTCGAGGTGTTCTTCGGCGATGGGAGAGCTCAGTCGCATTGCCATCGATTTTCCGACAAATCGAATGGAGTGGTAGCGGCGGTAGAACGCCGAAATTTCGTCCACCGCCGCTTCCGCTGAGTTGACGACCTTGAAGAGGCTGAGGTCTTCTTCGTTGATCAACCGTCGTTTCAGGAGTTGCTTCACAATAAAGGCGGACCAATCGTCCCAATAATCGCATCCGGAGGCTTGCATGCAGACAATCGGTTGCGGGTCGCTCTTGCCGGTTTGCGCCAAGGTCAAGATTTCAAAGCCTTCGTCGTGCGTTCCAAAGCCGCCGGGGAATAGCACGATGGCGTTGGCTTCTTTCTGGAACATCAGTTTGCGGGTGAAAAAGTATTTGAAGGTGATCAGCTTGGGATCGTTGGCGATCGTGGCGTTCGCGCCTTGCTCAAACGGCAGCATGATATTCACGCCGAAACTGTTCTCGCGTCCGGCTCCTTCCTGCGAGGCTCGCATAATGCCGTCTGCGCCGCCGGTGATCACCATGTAGCCGGCTTTCACCACTTGTTCCGCGAAGCGATGGGCCAGCCGATAATTGGGGTCATCGGAGGGCGTGCGTGCAGAGCCGAAGATGCTGACTTTCCGCCGGTCGTGATACCGGTTAAAGACGGTAAAGGCGTGGCGCAGTTCCTTGATGGCGCGGTTAATAATCTTCAGGTCTAAGAGATCGAGATGCGAATCGTGAAACTTCAGCACGCCAGTCAACAGTTCCTTCATCAGGGTGGCGTGAAGGTCGTCTTCAGGACTATCCAAGAGTCCGCGAATCTGAGTCAGGACTTCATCGTTGGAAAGAGTAGTGCGAGGGCGGTGTTGTGTGGATTTCATAGGGAGTCCATAGCTGTCTAGTGTGTATGCATGATGGTGAGCGAGCGAGAATGGGAAAATTCTACCAGGCACGGTTTCTCTGGTCAAAGAAGATCGCGAGTTGTGCGACGGCTAGGCTAGATCGGTCGATTTGGGCGAGTTCTGAAGGACCCACGCTTTGATGCGAGACTGATCGGCTGGCGAGAGTTCGGTGAATTGGATGTCGATGCTCGGGCTTTCCACCGTTCCGGCTTTTCCGGACTCGTAGAGTGGGTCATACTCTTCGAGAATCGTTCCGGTCACGGTCAGAGGAGCCGATAGTTCCGGAAGAGAGAAATTCAGAAAGACTCGTGTGCCGGGCAGCAAAACCGCCGAGGTCCGGACCGTCGCGCCGACATGACTGAGTTGAACGATGATAGCCTGCTGGTGGGCCTCAGGTGAATCGGAGCCCATAACGCCGATGATGGCCGGGACGCGCGTGTGGCAGCGTTTAGGCGATAAAACAAGATCGCGCGCGGTCAAGACGCCGACCGGCTGCTCCTGTTTTGTGACAATCAAAATGGGAGCGCCGGAAGACATCATCAAGGATGTGGCCTCATCTGCCGCGCGATCGTATTCAATGAAGCACACAGGTTGAGACATGATCGCTCGGACTTCGATATCATCAGGCGCAAGGCCCAGGGCAACTACTTTCTTGACGATATCGGATGGTGTCATCAACCCAAAGTGCAGGTCGGTGTCTTTCACCAGGAGGCACGGCATCTGTTCACGCTCCAGAAGGGAGGCCGCTTCGGTGACGGTGACATCACCGGGAATTTGAACGACGCCTGGAGTCATCATGCGTGCGATCACTGTGAGTTTAGGGTTCGGGGTCTTCGGTTGTTGATGGTTTTGGTTTATCATCGCATCGCCAGGGTGCGTACGGTGCCGGGTGATCGCCCTGGCGGCAGTGGTGTATGGCAAGTATAGCAGACGGATTCTGGCCACTGTGGATCTGTCAAAGCCTTGTCACTCAAGGGTTTGACGGAATACACTGGGCCCAGTTGCTGCCAAAACGAGAGGGCGGATGTATGACGCAGTCGCGTGCTGTGTGCCATGATTTTCTAGACCGAGTGGCCCGGATCCCCGTTCAAGGGATTGGGTTGTCAGTCGATGTCTATTCGCCCGACCTCATTAGCTTGCTCGCCGACCTCACGCGCCGTCAAGTTTTTCCGATGTATCTGGAGGTCTTTCACGCGGCAACCGGCGCGCTGGCCGCAGTTCGCCGTCAGACCGATCTGTCGCTGTCCTACCATGGTGAAGGCCTCTGGGTGACGCAGCCGGGGGGCGAGACCGATCCCTTGTTTCAGGAAGAGGCACGCGCGCTGGCCTCGCACCTGGCGTTACTTCGAAGCGCCTGGTCGAATCATGAATGTGCGACGAAGCATATTGCCGGTTATTCATTCGGGACCTATTTGCCCCCGCTCTATACCGCCGCGAGTGCGGACATCGTGGCTCAGAATATCCGTGCGGTGCAGGCGGTTTTCGATCGCCAGGTGTCGCTGCCGGGAGGACGTTCCCCATTGTTTCTCCTGGAGATGCCGCCGCTGACGTATTTTATCGCCGGGACCCTACCGATTCCGGCCTACTTCCGTCGTGTGACAGACCAAACAGCCTGCGGGCTGGTGTTGGATGTCGGGCATCTATGGACGGTCTATCGCTATTCCGGAGCCTGGCGGACACAGTCTATCTCGCAATTTCTCGATGACTTTCTGCAAGAGTTTCCGGTCGAGCGTGTGGTGGAAATTCATGTGGCGGGCCTCGCCGTCCATGAGTCATTGAAAGGCGAAGCCGCGGCGCTGGCTCATGGAGGAGAGAATCTTCTGCCGCGATGGACGGATGCCCATGCCGCGCCGATTCCCCCGGTGTTGTTCGAGATGCTGGATCGCATTCTTCGATGCGGCCGGCTGCAGCAATTACGCGGGATGGCGCTTGAGGTCGATACGAAGGCGGCGGATCTGATTGCCGATGAGTTGGCGTTGTTTCTAGAGCGCTACCGACATGTATTCGATGTCGATGTGTCGCGAGTCCCGATGGTGGAGGCCACCGCGCCTCTGCCAGCCGAGTCGCGCTATTCAATGGAAGGCAGCGCGCTATTGAAGTCGCAGGCCCTGGCCGAGGCCTATGACAGGTATGTGCTGGTTGTGTCAGGCGGGGCTGAGCCTGACGGGCCTGATTGGACGGCGTCGACGGCCTGTTGCGATGACCTCGACTGGTATCGAAAAGAATATCTTCCCTACGAAATCTTGCATTGGGGGGGCGATATTGAAGCCATGTTTCCTGAAACCTGCCGCGAATTAGCCGCGCGAGGCGTTGCTCTCGATCGTTTTGTCTCCTTCTGGTTTCACCTGCCGCACCCGGTGACAGGGTCCTATGATTTTTTCGACGTGAAAATCGACCGGTTCGTGGAATTTGTCAGTGATGCGATGGTGGATCTCACCTCGCTGGCGCAACGGGAAGCGGCTGAATTGCGCCGAGCCTACCAAGCGGCCAATGAAGGGCCATTACAGACAGCGAGTGCGCACCGATGAGTTTCTGGTCAACATTACCGCGTCCGATCATGGGGCTGTCGCCGATGGACGGGGTGACGGACGCGACATTTCGCCGGGTCATTGCGCAGCAGGGCCGGCCAGACGTGACCTTTACCGAGTTTACGCATGTGCATGATGTGTGTCGCGGGCCGGAGTTTCTCTTGAATACGCTGATCTATAGCGAATTGGAACGGCCGGTGGTTGCGCAGCTGTATGGCAAGGATCCGGCGTTGTTCTACCAGGCCGCCCATGCCGCCTGCGAATTGGGGTTTGACGGCATCGACATCAACATGGGCTGTCCGTCAAAAAACGTGGCCTCATCCGGTTCCGGTGCCGGGTTGATTCAAACTCCCGAGGTTGCCCGTGCGATCATTCAAGCCACCAATCGTGCCATTCACGATTGGGCGAATGGACAGACGTTGGAACAGGTTGGCTTCAAGCCATCCAGGATTGCGGCGATTCAGTCGATGAATGTTGGGCGCCAGGGAGCTGCGCTGGTGCCGCGCCGGGTTGTGCCGCTGTCGGTGAAAACCCGGCTCGGCTACGATTCCGTGATTGTGGAGGACTGGGTCCTGCATCTGGCCCAGGAGAAGCCTGCCGCCATTACGCTGCACGGGCGGACTCTCAAGCAAATGTATCGTGGCGAGGCGGATTGGTCGGCGATTGCCAGGGCGGTCCAGGTAGTCAAAGGGACTGGAGTGCTGCTGTTAGGAAACGGCGATGTGCAAAGTCTTCATGAGGCGGTGAGCCGTGTTCGATCCACACAGGTGGATGGCGTGCTAGTTGGGCGGGCTGTGTTGGGCGCGCCGTGGTTCTTTCACGCCAAAGAACAGGCCCGCGAGTCGGCTCAGTCGGCGGCGCCAGGCCATAGTATCGAACTGCCTCCGATGGAGCTCAATGCGCGATTTGCGTTGATGCTCGACCATGCCCGGCAGTTTCAGGCGATCTGCGGCCCGGGACAATTCCATTGCATGCGGAAACATCTAGGTTGGTATTGCAAAGGGTTTCCGCATGCCGCCGCGTTGCGTGGCCAGATGTTTCGGGTGTCGTCCGTCGAGGACGTGGAGGCCATGATTGCCCGCTATCGGGCCCATCAGATCGTCGATGCCTCGGCGGCAGGAGAGGCCGCCGACGATGACTTGTCCGATCAGGTTGCGACGCTTGTGTCGAGATGCAGTTGATCCTCGCCTCGACTTCTCCCCGCCGCCGAGAGCTGCTTGCATTGCTCGGCATCCCCTTCGAGATCGTTGCCCCTGAGTTTGAAGAGCTGCCTCAGCTCGGCTGGAGTCCCAGGCAACAGGTCGAGTATTTTGCGCGTGAAAAAGCGCGGTCTATCGCGGCCACACGACCGGACTCGCTGGTGCTGGGCAGCGACACCGTGATTGAACGTGACGGACAGATGTTGGGTAAGCCGGTGGATTTGGCCGATGCGCGGGCCATGCTGGCCGGATTGGCCGGGCGATCTCATCTTGTGCATACGGCTGTGGCCCTGTGCCGCCGGGTCTCTCCGCATGAAGCCGTTGCACTGGTGACATCCACAGTGAAGATGAAGGCGTATGACGCCATCGTCATTGAGCGGTATCTGGCCTCTCAGGAACCGATGGGGAAGGCCGGCGCCTACTCCATCCAGGGACAAGGCGGTGAATTCATCGAGTCGATCAGCGGCGACTTTCTTGGCATTGTCGGGTTGCCGCTACGCGCGGTGGCGATGTTGCTGGCCGGCGCAGGCCTGTGCGTTCCTGCCGATGTCGATGCGCTCTATCGGGAGAAACCCTATCCGAATTGGCCGCGGTTCGCGAACGATTGAAATGACCTGGCGCTTCCCCTACAATGCGCCATTCTTTGCTTGGCTTTATCTTGAGGGAGGCGGTTATGCGGAACAGAACCTGTCGGCGTCAAAGAATGATGGTGGCGTTGTCGAGTCTGTTGGGGGCTCTGGTTCTGGCCGGACCGCAGATCGCGTCGGCGATTGATGTGAAGCTGTCTGCCGACGATGCCCAGAAGGCCCTCGAAGCCGGCCGCATTCCGATGGAGAAAGCCAATTCGCCGGAAGACGTCAAGAAGGTGCTCCAGCAAGCGTCGCTTGCCACGCGGGTGGGATCGGACCCCGAGAAAGATTCCTGCGGCGCCAGCGCTATCCTTCGCACTAAGCGATTCCGGCTTGAAGCGTTTGGCCGCCAGGAAGCGGCGGAGTCCAAGAAACAGAAAAAAGACATCCGCATGCCGGATGAGTTCATCAAGAAGGTCGTCGAGATGCCGAACATGGAAGTGGAAGTGCAACTGTGCGGCGACGACGAATATTTCGCCGAAGGGGCGCAGATCGCATTCCAGCAAGGGAATAAGAACATCAAGCCGGTCGATGTGAGCCCTGCGGAAAAAGGCCGCAAGAACGACGGGCAGGGACCTGCCTTCCGCTCGCGGTTCACGGCGCGTTTCGCCTACGATAGCTTCGATCCCAGCGCCAAAACCAAAGTCGTGGTGTTTTTCCCCGATGGGAAGACCAGCGAGTTCGACGCCGACTTTTCAAAAGTCCGGTAGGGATACAACCTTGCTCTAGGCTTGCGCTGCAAGCCGGAAGTTGCAAAAGTGTCTGGGCGAAAAGCTCCTACTGTTTCGTGTCCTCCCGAATCGCCTGCCATCGTTCCCTAGAATTCTTATCAGCTGTATTCCTCCCCTCGGCGCGCTCCGCTGGCGCCTGCTCTGAGACCCGCGGAGTAAATTACGAGACGAGTATTGGGGATTGACAGAAGTCCAATCCGGCATGTATTGATACTAATTATCAAATTCAGAAATAGCCAGATGCCGCCTGTTTCTTAGGCATCTGGCCAGAGGCCAGAGTACTTCGAGTCCAGAGCCCATGGTCGCCGCAGGCGGTCATGGGCTTTTTATTTCATATGAGATTCAATGTGAACAGGGCATTGCCACAGGCTCAAATCGCTCTTCCGCGGGAAGAGAAAAGGGAGAGACGGAGAAGCGGCACGGGGGTTCCATGGTATGGACCTCGTCCGTCTGCTCCATCGGGTGAACTGGGATGGCAGAGCTCGTTGGCTGCTGTTTCTCTGAGCCAGCGAGCCTCTCTCAATCGGCCGCTGCCGTCCGTCGAACGCGATCGGTTTGAAAGCGAGGCGGCGTCGCTGCTGGGGTGGAGTGTATCGGCGCTTGCGCATGGTTTCATGTTGGCCATAGCGGTTGTCTTGAATTTTCACGTTGGTCAGGCTCCTGCCATTTCGCAAAAAGAACTGTTCCGATGGGAGGTGTCGCTGATGGCGGCGCCCAAAGTCGAATCGATTGTCGCGGAAGGAGTGAGCCAGCAAGCAGCGACAGCGGAGAACGAATCGGATCTTCAACCTGCCGTCGATGCCCGGCCAATCGAACCGCTCTCACAGTCTGCCGATAGGCCTGAAGAATCGCTGCGGTCGGACGCAGTCGTCGGCGAGGTTGCTACTCAGTCGAACACTCGGCATGCCTCCCCCATGTCTGGGCATTCGATCTTGTCGGCGGACGATGCGGCGAATGTTGCATCGCCTGCCGTGGTGAGTCCTGCCGCTTCCCCTCTGCCTCCCCCGGAAATCGAAAATCCGCATGAGTCGAGCAGTCTTCAGGTCAGCACCCAGCCTGAGAATCCAGCGGTGCTCCAGCGCCCTCAGGCGGTTTCCCGGTCAGTGATGACCAGGGCTGCGTTGCCAGACTACACCTGGCTCATGGATACGCTGCGAACGAAGCTGGAACAGGTAAAGATCTATCCCTCGTCGGCAAAGACCAGCCATGCGCAGGGGCGAGTGGTCGTTCGGGTCAGTATCCTGAGGAATGGACGTATTCTCGACTCTGAGGTCGAGGAAAGTTCCGGGCATCCCATATTGGACCAAGCCGCGCTCGATGCGCTACAGGCGGCGTCCCCGCTCGCGCTCGCGCATTCGCTGGAGGGAGAGTCCGTGGTCATGTTGGTTCCGCTCAACTATCAACTTGAGTAATGCCGATGCAGGATCAACGGCTGGTACTCGAAACCTCGCTCTTTCAGCAGTATTACGGTGAACTGCTGCGATTTTTGACCGCCAAGCTGGGATGTCGAGAGCAGGCCGCCGATGTCGTGCAAGAGACTTTCCTCCGTGTGCGCGGCGTACAGGATCTCGCCGGCGTCGCCCAGCCGAGGGCCTTTTTGTATAAAACGGCGCTGAATTTGACGGTCGATGTGTTTCGCCGGCAGCGCGTGCGGGCCGAGCGGGGCCTGGGCCTGGATCTGGCCGAGGATCTTCCGTCTCTGGTCCCTCGTCAAGACGATGTGTTGGAAGCGCGGGAGCGAGTGCAGCTTCTCTACTCGGCGATTGCGGAGCTTCCTCCCAGATGCCGGCAGGTATTTCTTCTTCACAAATTCATGGATCTGTCCCATGCGGAGATTGCCGGCCGTCTGGGCATTTCCAAGAATATGGTGGAGAAGCATGTCATGAAGGCGCTCGCGCATTGCCGGCAACGTGTAGGCCTGTAGGAAAAGAGGGCTGATTTGAGGGAGACGGTGTCGTGAATGTCGCGCAAACACCGGCGTCTGAGGTCAGGTTTCCCGATAAGGCTGCGTCTTATGGAGAGGAAATCGGTGTGAGTAGGCCTCAAGCGCAGGCGGGCACATGAGCCGGGTGGCAGAAGAGGATACGAAGCCGAACGGCAGCGGATCGGCCGCCGACCAGGCGCTGCAATGGTTTGTGCGGCTTCGGTCGGGTGCCGTCACCTCCGCTGAGCGCCGGAGTTTTGACCTATGGCTTCATGGCGATCGCAGGCATCGAGAGGAATTTGAGCAGTGCGCCAGAGTTTGGAGCGAGCTGGATGCGGCCAAGCCGCTCTTGCGCGAGGAACTGGCGAACGTCGCGGATGACTGGGAGCAGGCGGGCCGCCTTTCCGTGAGGGGCCGTGGGTGGGGCCATCAGTGGGGTGCTGAGTGGAGATGGGGCACGGCTCGCTTCTCGGCTGTCTTGGGAACGCTTCTGGTGGTGTTGATCGCCGGAGGATGGTGGTTTGGAGTGGGAGTTGAGATGGCGGAGTATCAGACGGCCAAGGGCGAGCGCCGGACAGTCTTTCTCCCCGATGGGTCAACGGTCACGATGAATACGAACACGGCGGTGGCCGTGGAATTCACGCCTGTCAGGAGAGCGGTTATCGTTCGCGAGGGGGAAGCGCTGGTGGCGGTTGCGCATGGCGACAGACGGCAGTTTGACGTCATGTCCGGAGGCAGGGTCATCCGGGATATCGGCACGCAGTTTGTCGTTCGCCGTCAAGATCAGAGCGTGAGGGTGACGGTGGTCGAAGGCGCAGTTGAAGTGCAGCGGTTTGCAGAAGGATCGCCGGACCAGTCCTGGCAAGTACTGAGGGCTGGCCAGCAACTATCCTACGAGCAGCAAGGGCCGCTGTCTCCGGTCGGTCCTGCGTCTCTGGCCGTGGCCACGGCCTGGATTGACGGAAAGATCGTCTTCGAGGACCGGCTGTTGTCGGACGTGCTCCAAGAAGTGGGGCGGTATCACGCGGGAGAGATCCGGATTCTCGATCCGCGAGTCGCCTCGCTGAAGGTGAGCGGCGTATTCGATGTGCGGGATCGCGAGGGCTTCCTCGCGGCGCTGGAACGCGCGCTTCCCGTCGCCGCATCCCGTGTGACCGCGGAGCTGATTATTCTGGAAGCGCGCGCGAATGTTTTGTCGGAGAGGTGAGGGTTTCTCGATCTGATTCGTCTATGGGAGTAGGCGGTGCCAGGCGGGCAGGTCTTTTGTGTGTCCTTGCATGAGGGGGAAGGTTCGTGGATGCGCTGAAACATATGGTCGATTTCGGAATTATCGGACTGTTGATGGTGTTGAGTCTGTGGGCGATGGCGGTGGCGGTCGAGCGCTGGCTGTACTATCGGCGCGTGACGCCGGCCCAGTTCGACGACATTCAAACGATGGAAATGGCGTTGACGAAGCGGCTGGTCGTCATCGGAACAGTGGCGGCGAATGCGCCCTACATCGGACTGTTGGGAACTGTGATGGGCATCATGCTGACGTTTCACACGATGGGCACGTCCGGCACGATGGCGGTTGGAGCCATCATGGTGGGGCTCAGCCTGGCGCTCAAAGCCACCGCCGTTGGGTTATTAGTGGCGATTCCCTGCGTCGTTCTGAATAACGTGTTGCGGCGCCGAGTGTCGGAGTTGCTCACGCTGTACAAGGTGCAGCATGGATCGTGAATTGAATCAGATCAATGTCATTCCGCTGGTCGATGTGATGCTTGTGTTGCTGGTGATTGTCTTGACGACTGCCACCTTCATTTCCACTGGGCAAGTGCCAGTGGAGTTGGCGAAGGCGAAATCGGCGAACGAGCACAAAGACGTGCCGCTGGTGATCACGCTGACGGCGGACGGACATCTGTTTTTGAACGATCGGCCGGTTGTGGCGGATGGGTTGACGGCGAGTCTTACGTCTCATCCAAGGGAATCGCTTGTGGTCGTGCGGGCAGACCGGGTCACTATTTTGGAACGGTTTGTCGGTGTGGTGGATGAAGTGCGCGGCCTTGGCTTCCGCCAGGTAAGTCTTGAGGTGGTGCGATCATGACGGCGGTTGAATTTAATCGGCTATCCGGCGGTACAGGACCTGCGCACGCGCATGGATGGATGGTGTCCATGTGTTGTCATCTGCTAGGCGTCGGGTGCGCCCTGCTCTTGATGACGGACATCGAGAAGCCGATTTTGCCGGCATCGTTTCAATGGGAGGTGGCCGTGGTCGAGCCTCCGCCTTCCGCTGCCCCGCCACCAGTCGAACCGGCCAGAGTTGCTCCGAGTCCTCAACCGGTCAAGCAAGTGGTCGAGCCTCCGACACCCGTGGCGCCCCCGGTGCCGGTTCAGCAAGCGGTCCGCGAATCCCCCCAGGCGGTTGAAGCCGCTGAGCCGGTGCAGCAGACGGTTCGCGAAGTTTCCCGGGAGATCGCATCTGTCGAGCCGATCCAGCAAGCGGTTGCTGAAGTTGCGACTCAGGCTGCGGCATCGATCGAACGACCGATGACCCAGCCTGTCGAATCGCAGGCCGTTGCCGCCAGCCGGACGGCGGTCGTCGAGCAGAGCCTGTCGCAGGTGGCCATGCCTACACAGGTTGCGCGGGCTCAGCTGGCATCAATGCCGGCTCAGATCGAAGCAGCGGCTCACGTTACGGAGCGTGAATCGCCGCTTGTCGAGACGGCTTCTCCGACAATCGAACATCGAACCGTGCAGCAACGCCGGGTTCGGCATCGGGAGGTTCGCGCCGACTATGGGTGGCTCAGCGATGCGCTGTGGCGCCGGGTTGAAGAACTGAAACGGTATCCGGCACAGGCGAAAAGCAATCACTGGGAAGGCAAAGTCGTGGTGGAGGCCGTGATCCGCGCCGACGGCGCGGTTGTCGGTCTCAGCATTGCGGAGAGCTCGGGGCGCGCGTTGTTGGATCAAGAAGCCATGGCGGTGATGAGGCAGGCCTCTCCGCTGTCGCTCAAGCATCCGTTGGGAGCGTCGAGCGTCACGATTTTAGTGCCGATCAGTTATCGGTTGGATGGGTAAGGGTCACAGGCACGGCAATGAAAATGACAATAAGAAGGAGAAGGCTTATGAATCGCCAGACGATCGTGCGGGGAAACAGTCAACGGGTTCACCAACCGGTTCGCCAATGGTCTCGCATGCTGTGCGGCGTGCTGCTGCTCTGCCTGATGGGCAGCTCCGCCTGGGCGGAGAACAAAGCCGAGAAGGCCTTCCAGGTCGTCGCGACCGATACCAAAGGCGTGGAAACGGACGTCAAGAACGTTATTTTTTATTGGGAAGAGAAAATCAGCGAAACGGCATTTGTTCCGCATGAATTGAGAGAGGTGCCGGTCAAGCGCGGGACCGCGACCGTCAAGATCAAGTTTGACGGCATCAAGCAGATCGATCTCAAGCCGTCAGGAAACGCCACGCCTCCAAACGTCACCATCACGCTGAATGATGGCAAGACGGGAGAGTTCGTGCTCGCCATTGCTGGCAGTTTCAAGGGGCAGTCCGATTTCGGAGAAGTCGAATTGCCGGCGGCTGAAATCAAAAAGTTGATGTTCAAGTAGCGCCTGCTCGCGGGACAGCCAGGACCGTTGCCCTCGGGTATTCTTTCGCGTGCGCGGCGAGCGCGTCGCTGAGCGGAGGGAGGATATCGGTATGTCGTGTTCGAGTTCTCCGCTAGATGTCACTCGGTGCAGATTGCACGTCAGGTTTATGCCCGTCCATGCGTCTCATACCCCGTGGGCAGAGAGCGATGGGCGGATGTTCTGGAATGCGGGCGGCGGTTCACGCCGCCGCCTGTTGGTGTGGCTGTGAACGAATCCTCTAGGCCGGCGCCACTGCCGACGGATGTGCGTTGTCACTGCGGGAAATTGATCGCCCGCTGGGAACAGGGCAGTCTCGTCATCAAGTGTGCGCGGTGCGGACGGTTCGTCACCATTCACCATTCGGCTATCCGCGGCACGCCGCCGGCCGATCTGGCTTCTAGATACCCCCGGTAATTTTGTCCACCACATCAGCCGCCCCTGTACGCGAGGCCAACGGAACATGAGTCCAGAGCCCATTGCTGCGGTCGCAGCGATGGGCTCTGTTGTGTCGCGATGATCTGTATGGTCTACACGTTGGAAAGGACGCGTCATGATGAGAGGGCAGGTAATCGGAATGCGGATCGGAACATGGGGAAGGCGGTGCATGGCTGTGGCGCTGCTAGCGATGAGCCTGGTTTTGCCGGCCTTCGCGCAAAACAGTGAGGTCTCGCTGGATATTCCCCCCCAAGACCTGTCGACGGCGCTGGCGGCGCTGGCGGAACAGGCGAACGTGCAAGTGCTCTATGCATCGGAGCTTGCCGGAAACCGCCTGACCAAGGGCGCGGTCGGTACGATGTCGCTGGAGGAAGGTCTCAGGCAGGTGTTGGAGGGGACGGGATTGCAGTACGTCGTGACAGATGGCAGGACCGTCACGCTTCAGCAGGCGCCAGTTCCGGCGGTCTCGACGGAGTCCAACGGGGGCTCGAGTCCTTCCGCGAAACAGAAGCCCATCAAGGTGCCGGAGATTGTGGTGAAAGAGGTGCGGGAACGGGACGACGTGAAAACGTACGTGGCCGACGAAGCCAGCACCGCGACGCGAACCGATACGCCGATCAAGGACGTGCCGCAATCTATTCAGGTCATCACCCGCAAGGTCATTGAAGAGCAGCGCACCTTCCGATTGCAAAACTCGCTGGAAAATGTCTCGGGGATTAATGCAACGGACTCCGGCTCGTCGCTCTACGAGAATCTCATCATCCGGGGGTTTTCGGCGACCAGCCGCAGCTATTATCGAAATGGGCTCCTGGATCCTTTCACGCAGTTCATGCCGGTGGACACGTACAACGTGCGCCGGCTGGAAGTGCTGAAGGGGCCGGCCGCGGTCCTGTACGGCCAGGGAGATCCCGGCGGCATCATCAATGTGGTGACCAATAAGCCCTTGGCGGATGCGGCCTATTCAGCCAGCACCACCATCGGCAATTTTAATTTCTACCGCTCGGAGCTGGACGCGACGGGGCCGTTGAATCAAAACAAGACGGTGCTCTATCGCCTGAATGTGGCCGGTCAACGGGCGAACAGCTTTATCGACTTTGCGAACCGCGATATGGCGGCGATTGCGCCGAGTGTGACCTGGCTGCTGGGCTCGCGGACGACGTTGACGGTCGATGCCGATTACATGCGCCGCTGGAGCAACGATCCCTATGGCCTGCCGGCGCAAGGAACGGTCTGGGGCAATAGCAACGGCAACATCCCGAGAAACCGCTCGGTCACCCTGGGAGAGTTCGGCAGCTTTAACCGCACGTCCTACCGGATCGGCTACGATCTCTCGCATCAGTTCAACGACAAGTGGTCGATCCGGAACGCCTATCGGCATTCGCTGGTCGAGGACGATCGCAACAATCTCTATACAGCTCCGGACTCGCTGGATCTCGATCAACGCACCTTGAATCGCACTCAGGTCCGGCAGCCTGGCGTCGCCCGGTACCATGCGCATTCAATGGTCACGAACGTGGTTGGGCATGTCCGGGTGCTCGATATGGACCATACGCTGCTGGCGGGTGTCGAACTGCGCCAGGAAAAAACCGACCAGTTCGTGTTCTCCGGAGATGTGGCGCCAACGCTCGATTTATTTGCGCCGAACTATTCCCAGGCTCCCGTGCCGGCCCTCGGGGCGATCTTTCAGGGAAGCTTCCAAGGAGACAATAAAACGGCGGCCGCCTACGTGCAGGATCAGATTGCGCTCCTGCCGAACCTCAAATTCATGGGCGGGGTGCGGTTCGACTATGTGCATCAATCGACGCAATCCGCGGCGGCCAGCGATGCGTCGGACAATCATGCCGTCAGTCCGCGGCTGGGGCTGGTGTATCAGCCGATCGAACCGCTCTCGCTCTATACCTCCTGGACGAAAGGGTTCCAGCCCAATTCACCCTCGTCGTTCAATCCGAATGGCAGTTTGTTCAAGCCCGAGCGCTCGACGCAATATGAAGTGGGGGCGAAGGTCTTCCTGCTGGATCAGCGCGTGTCCGCCACCCTGGCCTGGTTTCATCTGACGCGGGAAAATCTGCTGACTCCCAGCGCGGATCCAGCGCTGTCGACGCTTGGCTATTCGGTGCAGACCGGAGAGCAGCGCAGCCAGGGCATCGAATTGGATGTGACGGCGCGAGTCACACCGGGCTGGAACGTCATCGCCGGCTACGCCTATACCGATGCCGAGGTGACAAAGGACAACGATGCGACCTTGCTCCACAAGCGCCTGGCGAATGTGCCGTACAACAAATTTACGCTGTGGTCTACGTATTATGTGCAGGAGGGTGCGCTGAAGGGATTCGGGGTTGGCGGAGGCCTCTTTGCCTACGGCAGCCGGAATGCCTCGATGTTCGGAGATCCGATTGAAATGCCAGCCTATATCAGGGCCGATGCGGCGTTGTACTACAACCATGAGCTGCAAGCCAGAAACTGGCTGGGCGCGAAGGCCGTGAATGTGGCGTTCAATGTGCGCAATCTTCTCGATCAGCGGTATGTGGCCACGTCGTACAACGGTTCGGCGTTCTTCTTCTATGGGGAGCCGCTTACTGTATTGGGGACGGTGGGGTTGCGGTTCTAACATTGAGGGAGCCCCAGACGAGGCAGAGGCGATCTGTTTCTTCAGGTGCGAGAGCCTCTGTCTCGTCCGTCTCCATAAAGAGGGTGTGATGATGTGCGAGGCCTTGGCATGAACGTCGTTGTCCTTCTGATCACGTTGGCGCTTACCGCTTGCGCCGAAGGACGGTGGGAACAAGCGGGTAAATCCGAGGCGCAAACGCAAGCGGATTGGGATATCTGCAAGCGAGAGGTCTTGTCTGGACAGGAGCATGCGAAAGAGACGCTGGCTGGCGGAATTAATTTGAGCGGGTGCATGCAGTCGAAGGGGTATCGCTATGATGATGAGCCACTCACGCGCTCTCCCAGCGTGGATGTTCCGGCAGTCCGCTAAGATGCCGCACGGGGCGCATTCTGGAATGCGGAAGCGTTGGTCTTATCGAGTAGGGTCTCTGTGAGGGCGTTCAAGCTGTGGTGCCTCGTCCATAAGTGGACGAGCTTGCTCTGTACCCTGTTTCTGCTGCTCCTCTGCTTGAGCGGTCTGCCACTGATTTTTGCAGAAGAAATCGACCATTGGCTGGAGGCATCCGTGACGCCGCCCGAGATGGCTGGCGCAACGTTGAAAGCCGATCTCGATGCGCTGGCAGTCGATGCCCGCGTGCGCCGGCCGCAGGAGGTGATTCAAACTTTCGCCCGGGATGAAGATGCGTCGGCCTGGTTTGTCTCAATGGGAGAGACGCTTGATGCCACGGAGAGCTCAGCGCTCTTCATGTACGACAGCCGGACCGGCGCGCTGTTGCAAGATCTTCCACTTCGAGAAGGTGTGCTGCACGTTATGTTCATGCTGCACGTCGAGCTGTTTGCTGGCTTGCCGGGCACGTTGTTTTTGGGCGGCATGGGCCTGCTCTTTCTTGCCTCGATCGTGTCGGGTGTCGTGGTCTATGGGCCGTTTATGCGCAAGCTGCCTTTCGGGACCGTTCGTCATATCGGGAGTCCGCGCTTGGCATGGCTAGACCTGCATAATCTTCTGGGCATCGTCACTGTGGTTTGGGCGCTCGTCGTCGGTGGCACCGGCGTCATTAATACGCTGGCCAGACCGCTGTTTGCCTACTGGCAGCAGACGGAATTGGCTGAGATGACCGCGCCCTGGCAAGGCAAGCCGGCCCCAGCGGTGTTCAGTTCCCTTGATCGTGCGGTGGCTGCAGCGGAGGCGCTGGATGTTCAGAAAGAGGCGGCCTTTGTGGCCCTTCCCGGTACTCCCTCTGCAGGGCCGCATCACTACGCGGTCTTTCTCAGGGGGCGGACTCCGTTCACGGTACGGCTGCTGGAGCCTGTCCTGATCGATGCGGAGACCGGCGCTGTGGCGGCGACGCGGGCGATGCCCTGGTACATGACGGTGTTGCTGCTCTCCCAGCCGCTGCACTTTGGAGATTATGGGGGACAGCCGCTGAAAATCGTCTGGGCGGTACTGGACCTCATGACGATCGGGGTCTTGCTCAGCGGTTTGTATCTTTGGTGGAACAAAGGACATCGGACAGATGGGCTGCTTTGGGCTGAGACCGGCCAAGAGAATGAACGGGCGCGTTCCACGGACGCAGGAGCGGTGCGCCGGTGAATCGAGCGCTGTCGGCCAGACAGATTTGGGGGATGCCTGTGGCGGTGGCGGTCACCAGTGCCATTGGATTGATTTCGGCGCTGCTGGACGATGGCGTGTGGGATGCGCTCTCCTGGATTACCCTCAGCGCGCCGATTCTTCTCAGTGCGTGGTATGGCCGGCGCCGCCACACGTAAGGCCTGTCCCTGGCGCGCGCAAACTTCCAGCTGGACTTTGCCGCCAGCGCGCGCGTACAATCCTATTCTGATTTCGCCTCTCAATATCAGAAACATCTGAGGCCAGAGTCTTTGCGGACAGAGCCCACGGCATCATGCGATGCGCGTGGGTTTTTTTATGCGACGCCGGCAAAGAGGACGGACCAGACCTCGTACCATGGGCTTCCAGTAGCCTATACGGAATATTTTATGGCATTGACCACGGCTCAGATTGCCGACCTTTTTTCGCTGTACCGTGATGAATTGATGCGCCGTCTCATCGGCATGGTTCATTCTCGGGATACGGCGGCCGATCTTATGCAGGATACCTATGTGCGGCTTCTCCGGATCACGGATGCGCAGCCGGTCGAGCAGCCACGCGCCTTACTGCATCGGATCGCTCGGAACTTGGCAATCGACTACTTGAGAGCCAGGAAAAATGGGCCGAACGCCGCGGATCCACTGGAGACAGCGCTGGATCTGCCTTGCCCGGTTCCTACTCAGGAGCGAGCCCTGCTCGGCAAAGAGCGGCTTCAGATGTTTATTCAGGCGGTGGAGGATCTTCCGCCGCGCACCAGGGAGGCGTTTGTTCTCTACCGCGTTCACGAATATTCCTACCGGGAAATCGCTGCTCACATGGGGATCTCTCTCAGCGGCGTGGACAAGCACATCCGCCGTGCGATTGAGCAAACCTGTGCGTCGGTTGATGCCTTCGACGGCGTCGAGTGAGATGAGAGTAGTGGCAGGCTCATTCGTCACCCTCTATACTGAACTTCTTTTGTAGAACTTCGGATAGGGCAGAGGAGCCGTATGCCATTGCCGGATAATCAGTCCGAGGACCTGCTGCCCGACAATCAAGCGGCCAAGGTTCGGCAAGAAGCGATCGTCTGGCTGGCACGATTGAGCGATCGTGACGCAACGGCGGATGACCGGCGGGCCTTCGAGTGCTGGCAAGCTCAAAGCGCGGCTCACGCGCGTGCGTACGACAAGATTACCAGGGTGTGGGACGATCATACGCTGGATTCAGCCGCGTTTTCTGTGGCCCGCAACGGGTCGGTCAGCCGCGAGATCCGGATGCCGGTAGAAGGGCGAGGAAGGAGCCCTGTCCTCGCGGTCGCCGCCTGTCTCGTGGCGTTGATCCTGGGGGCGATGTATTTCGACCTGGCGACACGGATACAAGCGGACTATCAAACGTCCGCAGGCGAACGGCGCACGGTTCGATTGCCGGATCAATCGCTGGTGACGCTCAATACACAGTCGGCCATTGTGATCTCGTTCAACGAAAGCGTTCGGCGCGTTCGGTTGCTGAAAGGCGAGGCGTTTTTCAAGGTTCAGCACGACGCGGGCCGGCCGTTTATCGTTGACGCCGCCGAGACCGCCACGCGCGCGGTCGGCACGGAGTTTGTGGTGCGCCATCGCCCGGGATCCGATCGCGTGACGGTCCTCGATGGCGTCGTCGAGGTCAGCTCGCGCGAGGGAGACCAGATCGCCGAGCGGCTGCCGGCCGGCCGCATGGTAGAGACCGAACAGGGACGCCTGAGCCCGGCGCAGCCGGTCGATCTGTCCGCGGCGTCCGCCTGGTTGCAGGGGCTGCTCATCGTCGATGAGGTTCCGCTCGCGCAGGTGATTGAAGAAGTGCGCCGCTATTATCCGGGGGCGATCTTTCTTTGGAATCAGCAGGTCGGACAGCAGCGTGTGACCGGAACGTATAATCTCGAAGACCCGCCGAACATTCTCTTTCACCTCTCCAAGACCTTTCCTCTTCAGTCGATCGGCCTGGGCGATCGCGTGGTGATTCTGTTCTGACCGGCCCCGATTAAATTTCAATAATGTGCATGACAGGTGCGAACGCACAGGCCTCTTTCCGTCTACATCAGCGATGTAATTCATACGGAGGTCGAGAATGTGTCAGTACGAACGACAGGATAGACAGCGGATCAGCGCGTACAGGCATTGGTGCGCGATTGCGATGGGAGCGATGCTTGTCTTGAGCGGCCCGTTGGCAGGAAACAGCCCGGCTCAGGACGTGGCTGCAGATGCCGAGTCGGCATCCGTTCTGGAATTCAACATTTCGCCGCAGTCGTTGGGCTCGGCGTTGAATGCCTTTGCCGTGTCGAGCGGCTGGCAGATCAGTTCGTCGAGTGAACTCACGGGAGGACTGGACTCGGCTGGCCTGAGCGGAAAGCACACACGAGAGAAAGGATTGCAGATCCTCTTGTCAGGCACCGGCCTCACCTATCGTGTCGAGGGCGACCGGATGCTCACCATTGAACGAGGGACCGGCCTGCCGGCTTCTTCCGCGGTCTCCTCCGCGGTCGATGGGCCGGCCTCGGCGGAGCCCGATGGGGTCTTGGAGCCTCCTGTGAAACAGAAGCCTATCAAAGTGCCGGAGGTTGTCGTGAAGGATGTGCGGAGCAAAGAAGCCGGCACGCCATTCGTCGCCGAAGAGACCTCCTCCGGGGCAAAAACCGCTACTCCGCTGATTGCCACTCCACAAACGATCAACGTCATCACCCGCGCCGAAATGGATACGCGGATGGTGCAAAATGTCAGTCAAGCCGTTGCCTATACGCCGGGAGTGCTGACGGAGATGTACGGCCCGGTGATGCGAGACGACTACTTCAACATCCGCGGGTTCGACGCGC
Source organism: Nitrospira sp. (assembly GCA_022226955.1). NCBI lineage: Bacteria > Pseudomonadati > Nitrospirota > Nitrospiria > Nitrospirales > Nitrospiraceae > Nitrospira > Nitrospira sp. The sequence continues at coordinate 42,379 of CP092079.1, read as the reverse complement.
CGCAGTTTCTCGACGGCCTTGGATTATTGGGTGTCAATTACGCCAATTTGCGGATCGAGCCCTACGGCCTGGAGCGTGTTGAAGTGCTGAAGGGGCCTGCATCGATGCTGTATGGACAAAGCCCGCCAGGCGGGTTGGTCAATATGACGAGCAAACGGGCGACGGAGACTCCATTGCGGGAAGTGCTTCTGCTGGGCGGCTCGTTCAATCGACTTCAAGGCGGAGTCGATTTCGGCGGGCCGATCGACAGTGCGGGCCGATTTCTTTATCGAATCACCGGGATGGTGCGCGACAGCGACACGCAGGTGGATTTTGCCAAGGACAAGCGCTATTTCATCGCGCCGACTTTCACCTGGCGTCCGCAGACCAATACCAGCTTCACCATCCTTGGGCACTTTCAGAAAGACGATGCTGGGAATACGCTGCAGTTCTTGCCGCCAGAAGGCACGTTGCGGGGGAACCCCAACGGCGTGCTTCCGATCAATCGATTTGTGGGGGAGCCAGGATTTGATCGTTGGAAGCGGCAGCAATACAGTATCGGATATGCGTTCGAACATCGCTTCAACGAGATGTGGAAAATAGAGCAGAACTTTCGGTACGCCGATGTCAGAACCGACTATCCAACGACCTTCTACTTGGATTTCTTGCGCGATGGCGCTGGTGTGCCGACGGACTTTCGGACCATCAGCCGTCTTGCCGGACTCTATCGCGACCGGGCAGGGACCGTTACCGTGGACACGCGAGCGCAAGGGAATTTTGATACAGGAGCGATTACACATCAGCTGTTGGTGGGGGTGGACTATCGTCGTGTGAGCGGGCGCACGCATCGTGGGTTTTCCAACTCGCCGGATCTGGATATCTATGCGCCGGTCTACGGGCAGTCGTTTGATTTTCCCCTGATCGATTTTGCCAGCGAGCAACAGCGCGAACAAATCGGACTGTATGTGCAGGACCAACTCAAGTACGAGCGCTGGGTCCTGACGGCCGGCCTGCGATACGATTTCGCCAATGCCGACACGCAGACCCGCGATTTCTTTTTAGGTGAAGCGAGCTCGACGCGGCAACGGGATTCAGCGCTCACCTATCGTGCCGGGTTGAATTACCTCTTCGAGAACGGAGTCTCGCCGTATGTGAGCTATTCGGTATCGTTTCAACCCGAAGCCGGAACCAATTTTGCCGGAACGCCGTTCGAGCCCACGACGGGGCAGCAATACGAGGCCGGCATCAAGTACAAACCGGCCGGGTATAACGCGCTTGTGACGATCGCGGCGTATCAGTTGACCCGCCAAAATATTGTGACGCCCGACCTCGATCCTGGGCATTTCGGGTTCAATGTGCAGACCGGCGAGGCGCGGGTACGCGGCATCGAAGTCGAGGGCAAAGCCAGCCTGTTTGAGACCCTCAATGTGACGGCGGGATACTCGCTCACGGACTCAAAGATTACCAATAGTAACAACGCCGGCGAACTCGGCCATCGCCTCTCGTTGACCCCACGGCATCAGGCCTCGCTATGGCTCGACCATTCCTTCAAGGGGGTGTGGCTTGCAGGGCTGAATCTGGGCGGCGGGATGCGCTATATCGGTTCCAATTTTGGGGACATCGCCAATAGCCTGAATGCGCCGTCGTACACGTTGTTCGATGCGGCGGTCCGGTACGATCTGCGGCAGGTCCACAGCAGCTTGCGCGGCGCCGAACTGAACGTCAACCTCAACAATTTCTTGGACAATCAGTACGTAGCGACCTGCGCCGATGCGGCCTGTTTCTATGGCGCTCGCCGGACGGTCTATGCAAGCCTGCGATACCGCTGGTGACGCCGGATTGCAGCGGGAGATTCGATGTGTTCGCGCGCGCGGCCTGGCTCAGCCCGATATGACTCCATCGCGATAAGCCGCGTTTGAGCTACAACTCGATTCAAGATCGCGTTACAGCGGCATTGACCGCTTGGCTGGCGTGGCGATACGCGCGAACTTCTGGCTGGACTTTGTCTCCCGCGCGCGCGTACAATCCACTTCTGAGATCGCTTCTCAATATCAGAAATATCTGAGGCCAGAGTCTTTACGGACAGAGCCCACGGCATCATGCGATGCCCGTGGGCTTTTTTATTGCGGCGGATCGACACTCGATCAGTCAGCCGCCGCATCTGGCATTCGTCGATGGATGGTGTGTCCATGCTTCTCACATCTGTTCAGATTGAAGATCTCTTTCACCGATATCGCGACGAACTGACGCGGCGTCTTTCCGCTATGGTGAAGTCTCATGATACGGCGGCGGACCTGATGCAAGAAGCCTATCTCAGGCTGCTGGGCCTGGTCGATACACGAGCCGTCGAGCATCCTCGCGCCTTGCTGCACCGCATTGCCACCAACCTGGCCATCGATCACCTTCGAAAAGACCTCAACCGGCCCCAAGCCGTCGATCCCTTGGATGGGGCGATTGAGGTGCCCTGCGGCACGCCGTCACCGGAGCGCGTCGCGATGGGAAAGGAGCGGCTTCGGATATTGCTGAAGGGGATTGAGGCCCTGCCTCCGCGCACCAGGGAGGCGTTTTTGCTGTACCGTGTCTATGGCTATTCCTACCGTGAAATTTCTACCCGCATGAGCATTTCTGAAAGCGGCGTGGAGAAATTGCTTATGCGCGCGCTCGATCAGGCCAGCGTCATTCTCGAAGCTCTGAATACCGACCAGTGAGGAGATTGGTCCCGGTATCCGTCTCAAGGTATACTGGGCTCTTCATTTCAGAACCGGGGTGTGATGGTGCGGTCTTCAGACGAGCAGCGGCGCGTCAGTCAGGACACCCGCGAAGCCGAAATTCGTCAAGACGCAATCGCGTGGGTCGTGCGGTTGCACAATAGCCGGGTTCAGCCGGAGGATCGTCGGACGTTCGAGGCCTGGCGCGCGCAAAACGCCGACCATGCGCGGATGTTCGACGCGCTTTCCGGAGTGTGGAACGATCCGGAATGGCATGCGGCCGCGTCTCTGGCGGCCGAAAGTTCGCCGCCTGCAGGGTGGCCGGTGCAACGCGGTATGCACCGTCGATGGTGGCCAGCAGCCGGTATGGCCGCTTGTGTCGCGGTGCTTACGATGGCTGTGTTTCACGCCGATCTCATGATGCGGTTCCAATCCGATTATCGGACGGGAACAGGCGAACGGCAGACGATTCAATTGCCCGACCGCTCGACAGTCACGCTCAATGCACAGTCGGCCATTGCGATCACGTTCGATGGAACTGTCCGGCGGGTGCGGCTGCTCAGAGGAGAAGCCTTCTTCAAGGTTCAGCCCGATCCGGAACATCCGTTCATCGTTGAAAGCCTAGAAGCCGATACACGCGCGGTGGGAACTGAGTTTGTCGTGCGGGCCAGACCTGGGATTGATCAAGTCACGGTGCTTGAAGGGCTGGTCGAAGTCAGCAGCCGCGGCGGCCGCCGGTCCACGGCTCAGTTGCCGGCCGGGGCTCAGCTGCAATGCGAGCAAGGCCGGCTCAGCGCCCCGCATCCGGTCGATCTCGATTCGGCCTCGGCCTGGCTGAAAGGCCGGCTGGTTGTCGATGGGGTTTTGCTCGCGCAGGTCGTCGATGAGGTCCGCCGGTATTATCCTGGGCCCATCGTGCTTTGGAATCAGGATCTCGGTGAGATCCGTGTGACGGGCACCTATAACTTGGACGATCCCGCCGGCGTTCTGTCCTTACTCGTCAAAACATTTCCGCTTCAGATGGTCAGTCTCACCAACCAGCTCGCTATTCTTTTTTGACCGTGCCGTGAGTGTTCGCGCCGCGCGGACTGAGGGAACGTCTGTCTCCGTTCGTCTTAGCAAGCATAAGACGAACAAGGAGGCATGGCATGTCGCGACGCATTCACTCGATGAATAACCATACAGAACAGAACTGGCAAAGGAATCGATGGTGGCATCGGCCATCGCTTCGGAATGCGGGCCGTGCCGTGCTGCTGCTTGCGCTGGCAGGTCTGGTCGCCGATCCAGCCGGTGCCCAGGATGGAATGGCCGAGATGCGGCCGCTCACGATGGTGGAGTACAGCATTCCCTCTCAATCTCTCGGGTCGGCGCTCAATGCCTTCGTGGACGCCACCGGGTGGCAGGTCAGCTTTCCCACGGAACTCGCGGCGGGGATTCAATCGCCCGGCGTCAACGGCAGTCAGGCGCCGGAGCAAGCGTTGAGCGCATTGCTGGCTGGCACCGGGCTGACTTATCGCGTGACTGGCGCCAATGCGGTGACGCTGATGCAGGGCTCGCCAGTGCCGGCGGTCCTGCCGATGGAAAAGCCGGTTTCCACGCTCGCCGAGACGGCGCAGGGTGAGGAGCGGCCTGTGAAGGCCAAGCCGATCAAGGTGCCGGAAATCGTCGTGAAAGAAATCAAAGAACGCGGGTATACGGCCGATGACTCGACGTCCGCCACTCGCATTCCGGTTCCCATTCAAGACACGCCGCGGTCGATTGAAGTCGTGACGCGGCAGGTCCTGGAAGATCAAAAAGTGATTCGCTTCAGCGATGCGCTCAGAAATGTGAGCGGCGTCTCCCAATTCAGCACCCAGGGCGGCCAAGGCGGCAGCTTCATGATTCGCGGGTTTGACTCCGCCGAGGGGCTGAATGTCTTTAAAAACGGATTTCGAGACGATAGTACCTACAGCTCGCGCGCGCAGCGCGACGTCGCGAATCTTGAGCGTGTTGAGGTTGTCAAAGGCCCGCCGTCGTACCTCTATGGCCGGTCCGATCCGGGCGGTATTATCAATCAAGTCACAAAGGCGCCGTTGAAGACTCCGTATTATTCAGCGGAGATGATCGTCGGTAGTTATGGACTCTATCGTCCCATGATCGATATCGGCGGGCCGTTGAACGACAGGAAGACGCTCACCTATCGGTTTAACGGATTGTATGAGTCGGCTGAAAGCTACCGAGATGGGGTCAAGAGCGAGCGAGTATTTCTCGCGCCGACATTCGGCTGGGAGATCGGTCCGCGCACGACGTTACGCATCGAAGGGGAATACCTCTACAATAGCACGCCCATCGATCGCGGCTTGGTCGCGATTGGCAATACCGTGGCGAACATCCCCATCAGCCGCTTCTTGGGCGATTCTTCAAGAAAAAGCGACGTGCACAGCGGGAAAGCGACTCTGACACTGTGGCATGAGATCAACGACATGTTCAAGTGGCGCAGCGCTTTCCGGACGTCGGTCGCACGCCAGCGCTACTCCAGCTTGGAATCCAATTTTTTAGTCGGGCCAGAAACCGATGGGATTCTCAACCTGGCCCGCTATGAGCTTCCGACCACCGTGCAGAGCCACTATTGGCAGAATGAGTTGCACGGGGCCTTCTCGACGGGATCGATTAAGCATAAAACGATTCTCGGCATTGAGTTGGGGCGGGAAGCCTCGTCGGCTACGGCATCCGGCGATTTCGGCGGCGATACCACCACTGCCGGCGCGTTTAGCTACATCAATATCTTCAATCCCAATGATCGGCTGTTTCTCAATCCCGCGTTGACCAAGTTTAACGATAGCAGTCAGACCAACAATATCTTAGGCGCCTATTTCGGCGATCAGGTAACATTGCTCGACAATCTCCACATGCATTTCGGCGGCCGGTTCGACCTGTTCGATCAAACGATCACGACTCGTCCGGACGATCTGACGACGACGGGCAGTTCGGATACGAAAACGGACACGGCCTTCAGTCCGTCGATCGGCCTGACCTATCAGCCGGTGAAACCGCTCGCATTCTATGTCAACTATACCGAGTCCTTTGCGCCGCAGAGTGCCGGTTCGAGAAGCATCGACGGAAAGCTGTTCGACCCCGAGCGCGGCCGATCGTATGAAGGCGGCATCAAGCTTCAGACGTACGATGGGAAGTTGCGGTCCACAATCGCCGTCTTCGACGTCACTAAGAAAAATGTGTTGACGTCCGATCCATTGAATGGCTTTGCCTTCTCGGTTGCCACGGGCAAGCAACGGAGTCAGGGCATCGAGTTCGATGTGCAAGGTCAGCTGCTGCCGGGATGGGACCTCATTGCAAATTACGCCTATACCGATGCGCGCGTGAAGAACGATCTGCTGTTTGCGGAAGGCAGCCGCGTGTCGAACTCGGCGTTGCATCAAGGGAGCCTGTGGACGACCTATTTCTTTCAAGAAGGTGTCGTGAAAGGGTTTGGCGCGGGCCTCGGCATGTTTGCCCAGGGCAAACGGAACGGCGTATTCCAATGCCAGGATCCGGCCAACTGCGCTGCTCCCTTTGAGCTGGCGGGGTATGTCCGCATGGATGCCGCGCTGTACTATCGCAAGCCGGAGATCTTCGGCCGGACAAACATGATGGCCGCGTTGAATTTTACGAACTTGCTGGATCAGCGGTATTACTCAGGCACGCAAAACTTCCGTGAAATCGTCTATACCGGCGCGCCGTTCACGGTGATCGGCTCGTTGAAATTTGAATTCCAGTAAATGAATCGGGGAGGTTATTCGGCATAGCTGGATTGAATCGGCCGCGTGGCTCGCATGGCATGGCAGAAGCGCTGGTTGCTGGCACATTGGGCGATCGGTTTGTTCGCAGGGTTCCTGTTTGCCCTGATGGGGCTGACGGGCAGCGCACTGGTCTTCTACCAGGCTATCGACGAATGGCTGAACGTTGAGCGCTTGACGACAAGCGGCAGCGGGAGTTACCGGTCGTTCGACGAAATGGCGGCGGCGGCGCAACGTGCGAAGCCGGATGTGCCGGGTCCCTACGGCCTGTTTCTTCCACAGGACCGCCAGGGTGTCGTCACCGCCTGGTTTAAAGCGCCGGGCGATGCGCGCGTCGATGGTCAAGACCGTGAGGTGACCATCGATCCCTATAGCGCCGAGGTGTTGAGCCGGGATCGGATTTGGGGCGAGACCGCGGTGTCCTTTGTCTATGAATTGCACAAAGGGCTCTGGCTGGGGCGAATCGGAGAAGTCGCGGTCGGTGTGCTGGCGTTGTTCCTGCTGGGCTCGGTTGCGACCGGGCTCTATCTCTGGTGGCCGAGGCCTGGGCGGATTCGCCAGGCGCTGACGTTTCAGTCCAAGGGGAGCGTCATCCGGCGGCACTACGATGTCCATAAGTTGAGCGGCCTGGCCGGCACGCCTCTGCTGGTCATTCTGGCTTGCACCGGCCTGTACCTCGAATTTCCTGAATATGTGATCCCCGCCGTCACTTGGGTCTTGCCGATTCCCGAGGAGACGGATGTGCATTCAACAATCGACGCTGAGGGGACTCCGCTTTCGATCGACCGCGCGGTCGCCATCGCGCGAGGCCGCTTCCCCAACGGCGAGGTGAAATGGATTGGATTGCCGCAGCAAGCGGAAGAGGCCTTTCAGATTGGGTTGCGCCAGCCGGATGAAGTCAGGCGCACGAGCGGCGAAAGCATCGTGTGGGTGGATCAATTTAGCGGCGCCATCGTAAGCGTGCGCGACTGGCGGACGCTTACAGCCGGTGAAACGGTGCTCGCGTGGCTGTTTCCGCTCCATAACGGCGAAGCCTTTGGACTGATTGGGCGTTGGATCGTGTGCGTCGCCGGTTTGTTTCCTTCCATCCTATACGGCACCGCGCTCCGCATGTGGTGGTTGAAGCGACAGGCGCATCGCCGTCAACAGAGCCGACCGCTGCCATGCCGAGATGGATTTTTGTCATAGATACGGCTATAGAGTACGGACTCAGTTCTGCGCGATAAAGATCTGTGTCGCCGTGATGGCTTGATGGGAGTGCGTTCATGCTCAGTCTCGTGATTCTCGGTCTTATTGCCGGTGTCATCCCTGTCTATCTCGGGATTGGGGCCGCGCTGGTGCTGGGAAAAGTGTTGCCTCGATCGTGGGAAGGTCTGTTGATCGGGGTCGCCACCGGTGTGCTGCTCTATCTCTTTTTCGACTTGATGCATGAAGCCGTTGAATTAAGCGGCGCGCGCGATGTGCTGTCCTGGGTGATTTTCCTGGGCAGCCTGGGCGCGAGCCTGGTTGGGCTGGTGGTGCTGGAGTCCAGGCAGATTCTTGGGCGCATTCAGGGTGGGCGCTTTCTTTCCCTTCCGTATATGATCGCGGTGGGAATGGGTTTTCACAACCTGGGCGAAGGGTTGGCGATCGGCGCGAGTTATGCCAGCGGAGAGTGGTCGCTGAGCCTGTTGCTCGTGACGGGCTTTGCGCTCCACAACGGCACAGAAGGGTTTGGCATCGTGGGGGCGTCCGGCAAAAAGCCCATTCAGTGGATCGATGTTGCGCTATTGGGATTAATTGCGGGTGGACCGACCTGCCTGGGCGCTCTCTTGAGCGGGCAGGGGTTGTCGCCCTATTGGTCGATTGCATTCTATACGTTCGCCGCTGGCTCGCTGCTCTACGTGATTCTTTCCCTGACGGCCATGTCATACACCGCGACGCGCCGCGTTCAGGTGGCCGTCGGCCTCTTCCTTGGCATCAGTCTCATGTACCTTACCGCGATGCTCTTGGCATTAGTCGGCGGAATACGCTCCTAACGCACATGCGAAAAAAAGTTTCACGGGCAGGTTGACTTCGTGCCATCTAAATGATATTGAGAATACATATCAATACAGCAGTCTGTGCAGCCAGGGCCTGAGCGCAGGCAAATGCCCTAGCGGAACACATGTCATGCAGCAGTATTGAGGCCAGAGGTCGAGCAGACCGGAGCCCAAGGTATCAATCGATTACCTTGGGCTTTTTTATTGGCCGCCGGCGGCAAGCCGTTCAGCTGCCGCGAGGCGCAGAAGGAAGGAGGCGCGCATGTACATCTGTCTGTGCAAAGGCATTCGAGAAGCGGAATTTTCCGCTCTGGCTGCCTGCCATGGAACTTGCCCGGAGATCATGAAGCAGGCGATGGGGCTGGACGATTCTTGCTGCGGCCGGTGCGAGGCCAATTTGGAGACCTTGATTCAGGACGTGTCGAGATGCGCGGTGAACCGGTAGCGACAGGCCGGCCATGATTCATTCACATGAAAGGATGCGTGATGAACAGTTCTTGTCAGAAGTGCGGCGGATTGCTGGTGATCGAACGCGTACTGGAATACTACGGTCCGATGGCCGGGATGAAGTGTGTCAATTGCGGATGGTATCGCCGGAACCTTCAACCATGGTTCAAGCCGGCCGGCGGCTCGAACAGTCGGAAGACGCATCGGTGAGAGTCTTCACCAGAGGAGGTGCGCGATGAAGCGATATGGCATGCATGCATTGGATTTTCACGGGCCGGCCCTGGTCGAGGGCGCGCTGACGTATCTGCGCGGCGCGCGTTATGCGAAGCAGGTGGTCGCGCTGTGCTTTCTCCCTTATCCGGGAATTGTCCCAGCGGTCATGATCGATGAGCAGGCGCAAGGGTTTCACGATGTCGATGCGACGCTGCTCATTGTGGCATCGGGCGCGCGGCCTTTGCACCGGCTGTGGACCGCGCAAGCCCGGCCGCGTACAGCGGTCCTGGCGGATCTGGGCGGGCGCCTCCACCGGGCGTTCGGCGTGGCGGCGATGGAGCTGGCTCAGCGTTGCCATACTTGTGTGATCGACCGAAGCGGACGCCTGCGGCTGCGAGTGAGTCATGATTTTATCGAGCGGGATCTGGCGGTGTTGCGGGACGTGATCGGCACATCGCGGGATCGGATCAGAGAGGGGCTGGTAGGTGCGCCGCCGGCGTATCTGCCGGCCTGAATCAGGCAGGCAATGAGGAGCGCCCCATGCAGGCGCCGACGATAACGAACAAAGGAGCGGATTGACATGGACAAGGCCTTGCGGAACGACAAACCGATGAAGCTGGTGTTGTGCGGATGCGGACGGCTGCATGTGACGTGTGGGCCGGTGACATTGCATTTCCAGCGAGAGGAGTTTCTGGCATTTGCCGACGGAGTCGAGCGGCTTGCCGCGATGGTCAAGCAAACCCCCGCCGGTCTTGCGCCACTGACCAGGCGTGGTGAGCACTCAGAGGTCTGCCATTAGCCGCGGCGCGGCCATGCGCTACCGGTCTTGTCCGCAGTGCCGCCAACACAGCCTGTATTCGAACGGGGCGTTCTGGACCTGCGGCGGGTGCGGCTATGCGGTGACTGAAAGCGCGTTGTCTCTTGATGAAGGCCGGGCGATGCGGGTGTCGCAAAGCGCGCTCGAATCGTCTCGGTGAGTGTGGATGAGCGCGCGGTGAAAGGGAGGCGCAGGATGCGGCGTCGGTGGCGCGGCAGCGACGATTTTTTGGTGATTGCCAGTTTGGCCGTCGCCTTCGGCATGATCGTCGGCGCCGCCGCCGCGCTCTGGATCGCGAGCAGCGGACCGGGACCCGTTGCATGGTGGCTTCCCTAGCAGTGCGCCGTGTTGCGTGCGGGAATGAATCAGTGGATTTGACTCAACTCTTCGATCGATATGCCGTAGATGTGCGTCGGTTTCTGGCCAGCCGGGTGGCCTGCCACGCAACCGTGGCCGATCTGACCCAGGAAACCTTTATTCGGCTGGCCCAATTACCGGACTTGGCCGTCATCGACAATATCCGGGCATATCTTTTTCGCATCGCGGCGAATCTTGCGACCGATCATCTCCGAACCATGGTGCGCCGCAGAGCGCCTCTTGCCGAGCAGGAGGAGTATCTCGCAGAGTATCCCGATCAGGCGTCGACGCCCGAGGCCGTCCTGCTCGCCAAGGAAGAGTTGGCGGCGGTGCTGCAGGCGCTGCACGAACTATCCCCCTTATGCCGGCAGATATTCATACTGAACCGGTTCGAAGGGGCGCCGCATCGACAAATTGCCTCTCAGCTCGGTATCTGTGTCAGTACCGTCGAAAAAAACCTTGCCCGTGCTCTGAATCACTGCCGCCGGAGGCTGAATGACAGAGTCCGCTGACGCCTCTCACGGCAATACGGTTTTTCATATGTCATCCGTCTAGTAAGAAAGCGCTCTTGATTAGGGACGGTACATTGCCGTATCCACAAGAGGTCCATCCAGCCGAGGTAATTGCCGATGCCGGCCCAGGGGTTTTCTCAGGACGAGCAAGAACGCCTTGAAGGCGAGGCCGTGGCCTGGGTTGTCCGCCTGACATCGGGTGAAGCGACGGAAACCGATCAGGCGGCGGTTGCAGCCTGGCGGCGGCACAGTCCGGCGCATGAGCAGGCTTTTCAAAACGTTCAGCGGCTGTGGGGCGGCATGGAAGGACTGCGCGATCACGTGGTCACGGGAGAGGCCGTTCCGTTCGCGCGGTCCGTTCGCGGGCCCCTGCCCTCCAAGGCCTCTCGACCGTCTCTTGAGAGAGGGGTGCGGCGCGGGTGGATCAAGTGGGGAGGCATCGCTGCCGCCATCGCGGGGCTGGCCTTTGTGTGTGCGCTGGAATCCAGGCTCATTACCCGTTTGACGGCGGACTATCACACCGACACAGGAGAGCAAGCCGCCGCCGTCTTAGCCGACGGAAGCCTGCTTCAGCTCAATACTCAAGCGGCGGTTTCGGTTCACTATACAGGAACCGTGCGGCGGGTTGAATTGCTGGAAGGCGAGGCGGCATTCCGCGTGGCAAAAGATGCCACGCGTCCGTTCGTGGTCCACACGCGCGGCGGCCAGGTTCGCGCAGTCGGAACCGAGTTTCTCGTGCACGAGACCAGGGAGGCGGTGGTCGTCACGGTCATGGAAGGTGTGGTGGCTGTCAGCGCGCCAGGCGCTCAAATGGATTCTTCGACCCGCGTCCATGCGGGGCAACGTGTGCGGTACAGTGCATCCGGCGTGACCGAGGTCGAATCGGTGGATCTTCGCGCTGTCACGGCCTGGCAACGAGGCAAGCTTATTTTTGAATCCACGCCGCTCGCAACGGTGGTGGAGGAAATCAATCGCTATCGGTCAGGCCAGGTGGCGTTGCTGGACGCTAGATTAGCGGACCATCGTGTGAGTGGCGTCTTCGATCTGGATCGGCTGGATACCGCCTTGACCGTCATCGAACACACCTTGCCCGTGACGACCGTCCGTCTCACCTCTCGCTTCGTCTTCTTCCGCTGACCCGGCAGACTTTTTCTCGTTGCTCAAAAATCCCGTCCGGATTCGTCCTCCGCCAGCGTCTATTCATCGTCAACCGCAACGATAGACCCAATCGCGAGGGCGCGGCGGTGAGATGCACGAGTTCCGAATAACAAACGGATGGGAGAGAATTGTGAATCAGACAAGATCTCGCAGGCAGTATACGAAGTTGATGACGGCCGGGACCGCAGTGTTGCTGTTGTGTGCCGCAGCGCCGCCCGCGCATGCGCAGCCTCAAGAACGCGTTTCCCCTTCAGGCGCAGTTCGAATCGCTCAAGCCGATGCGATGGTGTTCGACATTGCGCCGCAGCCCTTGCGCAGTGCGTTGACCGCGTTCGCCGAGCAAAGCGGGTGGCAATTGTTCTATAGCGCGCAGATGGCCGAGGGGCTGGAGAGTCCGGGCGTCTCAGGGGTGCTCGCGCCGGACGCCGCGCTGGCGCAGATCCTCACGGGCACGCGGCTGACGGTTGCCGTGACCGCGCCGCGTACGGTCACCCTCGTGGAGGCGGCCGCCCCGCCGGTACGGTCGCACGAAAGCCCTCAGCCCTCTGTGTCAGACGCGCCCATCCAGGCGCCGCCCCCGCCCGTGGCCAAGCAGAAGGTGATCAAATTGCCGGAGACTGTGGTGAAGGAGACGCGGCTGCGGGACGACACGACGAGCTATGTGGCGGAGGAGGCCAACACGGCCACGCGCACCGATACGCCCATCAAGAATGTGCCGCAATCGATTCAAGTGGTGACGCGCAAGGTCATTGAAGAGCAGCGTGCCCTTCGGTTGGAGGACGTCTTGGGCAATATCTCCGGTTTCAACATGGGGAGTTCAGGCCAGAACTTGTGGGATACCTTCATGATTCGCGGATTTTTGGCCAACGAAAGCAGCTATTTTCGCAACGGCTTGCTCGATCAGGCGGCCCGATACTATGCGTCGGATACCTACAATGTGCGGCGGGTCGAGGTGCTGAAGGGGCCTGCCTCAGTATTGTATGGGCAGGGCGATCCCGGCGGCATTGTCAATATCGTGACCAACCGGCCGCTGCCTCATGCCGCCTATTCCACCACGACCACCCTCGGCAACTTCAATCTCTATCGGTCCGAACTCGATGCCACCGGACCGCTGAACGCCGGCAAGACGCTGCTCTATCGCCTGAATGTGGCCGGTCAGCGAGCCGATAGCTACGTGGATTTTGTCAACCGCGATCTCGCGGCCGTCGCCCCGAGCCTCACCTGGCTCATGGATTCACGAACCACTCTAACCATTGAGGGTGATTACCTCCGCCGGTGGGGCAAGGATCCCAATGACCTGCCGGCTCAGGGGACGGTCTTGGGAAATGTGCACGGGCACATTCCGCGCAATCGATTCACCGGACAGCCCAATGATAGCTTCAGGGCTCAGGTCTATCGCATCGGATACGATCTGACGCATCAATTGAATGACCACTGGTCTTTCCGCAACACCTATCGGCAGTCGATTGCGACGGAGGATCAGAACCGGCAGGTGACTTTTGGCCTCGCACTGGATGCCGATCAACGCACGCTGAATCGAGGCCAGGTCTTTCAGCCATTGATGGGCCGCTTTCATGCCCATTCCATGGTCACGAATCTCGTGGGGCATGTGCGCGCGCTCGACATGGACCATACCCTGCTGACGGGCGTTGAGCTGCGGCAGGACAAAACTGATCAGTACATGGTTCGGTTCAACAGCGCACCGCCGCTGGATCTCTTTGCCCCGGTCTATCCGTCCGCGTCGCCGAATACTGGAGCGGATACGATCTTCCTGCGCGATGTCAAGGCGGCCGCATTCTACCTGCAGGATCAGATCACGATTGTGCCGAGCCTTACATTCGTGGGAGGCCTGCGCTTCGACTTTGTACACCAGTCCGTTCAAACCGATCAGGGCAGCACCGCATCGGACGACCAGGCGGTCAGCCCCAGGCTGGGGCTGGTCTATTCACCCATAGAGCCGCTCTCGTTCTATACCTCGTGGACGAAGGGCTTCACGCCCAACTCCCCGAATTCCCGCAACGGCAATGGAGCGCTCTTTAAGCCGGAACGATCGACGCAATATGAAATCGGCGTGAAGGCGGCCTTGCCGGACAACCGCCTCTCCGCCACCCTCGCCTGGTTTCACCTGACGAGAGACAATCTGACTACCCCAGATCCCACCCTCGCGCTGGCCAATCTTGGGTTTCAGGTGCAAACAGGCGCGCAACGGAGCCAAGGCATCGAGCTGGACGTGACGGCGCAGGTGACGCCAGGGTGGAACGTCATTGCGAGCTACGCCTACACCGATGCCGAAGTAACACAGGATAACAATCTGGCCCTGCTCCACCGGCGCCTGGCCAACGTGCCCTATAATCGATTCACCCTCTGGTCCACTTATTATATGCAGGAGGGGATACTGAAAGGATTTGGCGTGGGCGGCGGCGTCTATGCCTCTAGCAGCCGCACGGCCTCGCTCTTTGGCGAGCCGGTTGATATGCCGGCCTATGCCAGAGCCGACGCCGCGCTCTATTACACCCGGGCGCTAGAGCCAGGCAGCTGGATCGGAGCCAAGAGCCTGCGCTGTTCGCTCAATATACAAAACTTGCTCGATCACCGATATGTGCGGGGCTCGAGTTTTGGGTCAGCCTCAGCCTTCTTCTATGGCGAGCCGCTGACGGTGATGGGGACGGTGGGGCTGGCGTTCTGACGGCGAGCAAGACCGTTGGCGATGGAGGTCGACCGCAGTGGATCTGCCGGCCTTGTTCGTCTTCCGTCGCGCGGGGATCAGGGAGGCGGGAAGAGGATGAATAGGATGAATAGGATCGTGGTGGCCATGGCACTCGTCTTGGCTGCCTGCGCCGAGGGCCGGTGGGCGCAGGTGGGCAAGACCGAGGCGCAGGTTGCGGAGGATTGGGACGTCTGTAAGCAAGAGGTCTTGTCTGGGCAGGAGCATGCGAAAGACACGCTGGCTGGCGGCGTCAATTTGAGCGGATGCATGCAGTCGAAAGGGTACCGATATCGTGAGGCCGGAGCGTCCATCGAATCGGCCGCTTCTGCCGAGCCCCGCTCCACTGAGCCAGGGCGCAGGGCCGCGCCGCCTCCGCCCGGGTCGTTCCCGATGGGCCCCTCCCCGCGCGGGCGCTATTGACGCTGAGGATCGGTTCGAGGCGCACCGCCTCGTCCGGGGATCGAGGGGGTGGGCGTGACGATGGATGGAGAAGGGTCGGGCGAGACGGGAAAGCCTGTCGAATCCGCGCCGTGTCGATCAATGGACGGATCGTCCTCGCGGGGTGATCGGCGGCCCGCAGAGAGAGAGTTCTCTTGATGGACGCCGCTCTTCTCCTCTCTGTGGCGGGAGGAGGAGCGAAGAGGCGCCAGTGGGGGCTGGCATGAGTCGTGACTTCAATTGCGCAGGCGAGACGGGCATGAAAATATTTTCTGGAAACAGGTGAGGTTTTTGGCGCGTCATCCGTCACAATACAAGGGATTTTCTGTGTGGCTATATCGACGTTCCTATGATGGATGAGGGCGCCGTATTCTCGGGTCTATGGGTATGAAGAAGATTCTGTTGATGGCGTTGGGCGTGTTGCTGGCTGGCCTGCTGGCGGTGAAGTGGTGGGGGCAGGCGGCGAGTCAGCCAGTGGCGCGCGAGGAGCCGCCCGATCAGCCTGCGCTGGTGGAAACGTCGGATGTCTCGGTTGGACCTATCACGGAGTCGATTCAAGCGGTTGGGACGTTGCAGGCGGTCGCGTCGATTGTTGTCAGGCCTGAGATGGCTGGAATAGTCCGCCGAATCGACTTCGCCGATGGACAGCTCGTCGAGAGCGGCGCGCCGCTCATTGAGCTGGATCAAGAGGAGCTTCAGGCGCAAGTCCATCAAGCGGTCGCGCAGGAGAAGATCGCGGAGGTCACCTACGAGCGGCTCAAGCGGCTGGCCGGCCAGCAGACGACCATTGTGCCGGCGCAGCAGGTGGATGAGGCGAGGCTGGCGCTCCAGGCCGCCACGGCGAACCGTGTGCTCCACGCGACCCGGTTGAAGAAGAGCGTGATCCGGGCCCCGTTTGCCGGCACCGCCGGTCTTCGCCGGGTCTCGGTCGGCGATTATGTGCAGCCCGGCCAGGACCTCGTCAATCTTGAGGATTTGCGCACTCTGCATGTGGATTTCAAAGTGCCGGAAGTGTGGCTGAGCCAGCTGGTCGACCGGCAGCGGCTGAGCGTGACGACCGATGCGTTTCCCCGCGCGTCGTTTGAGGGGCATATCACGGCCATCGATCCGCGCGTTGATGCCGTAAACCGGACGGTCGCCGTTCGCGCCCTAGTGCCAAATCCGCAGAACACTCTTCGTCCAGGCCTCTTCGCGACCGTGCGGGTTACGCTGAGGGAAGAGCCGCATGCGTTGCTGATTCCCGAAGAAGCGCTGTTCCTCCTGCGCGACAAAACCATGGTGTTTCGTGTGGCGGAGCAGACCGTTCGTTTGACGGAAGTGGCTGCGGGGCCGCGCGAACGCGGCTTGGTGCAGGTGCGGCGCGGCTTGAACGAGGGCGATCGCGTGGTTCGAACCGGCACGCACAAGTTGCAGGATGGCATGCGTGTCGCGCTCAAGTAATCGACTGCGACGCGCCGGAGGTCTGCGCCCGTCGCGGCAACCGCTCATTCTTCATCGGATGCCGGCATGACCCTGTCGAATATCTCCATTCGCCGGCCGGTGTTTGCACTGGTCCTCTCCCTGCTGCTCATCCTGTTCGGCGTGCTGAGCTTCATGCGCCTCGCCGTTCGTGAATATCCCGACATCAAGCCGCCCATTGTGTCCGTGCGGACCGTGTATCTTGGCGCCAGCGCGTCGGTGATCGAGACGGATGTCACGACGCCGCTTGAGGATACGCTCAGCGGGATTCAAGGGTTGCGGACGATGACGTCCGCCAGCCGCGAAGAAGACTCGGTTGTGACGCTCGAGTTCGACTTGGGGCGCGATTTGGACGGCGCCACCAACGATGTTCGAGACCGCCTGTCGTTGATCCGGCCGTTGCTGCCGCCGGGCATTCAGGAGCCGAATGTGATGAAAGCGGCGGCGGATAATACCGAAGTGCTGTGGATGGCTGTTTCGAGCGACCGCCATTCTGAATTGGAACTGTCCGAAATCGCGGACCGGCTTATCAAGACTCAACTGGTCATGGTGTCCGGAGTATCGGCGGCCTATCTTGACGGTGAGCGGCGGTATGCGATGCGGGTATGGCTGGATCCCGACCGGCTTGCCGCGCGCGGCCTGACCGTTCAGGACGTCGAAGAAGCCATCCGCAACCAAAACGCCACGATTCCGGTGGGGCGGGTCGAGAGCACGCAGGTTGAATTCGGCGTGTCGCTCAAAGGCGCGTTGCACAGGCCCGAGGAGTTCGAGTCGCTGATTGTGGCTTATCGTGAGGGCTACCCGGTTCGATTGCAGGATGTGGCGCGAGTCGAACTCGGCGCGGAGGATACGCGCAAGCTGGGGCGGTTCAATGGCCGTCCGGCGCTGGGCATCTCGGTGTCGCGGCAATCCAAATCCAATAGTCTTGCCGTGGCGCGCGCGGTCAAAGCGCAATTGCCGGATATCGTCAGAGGATTGCCGGAGGGCATGACCCTGACGATTGCCTGGGACAGCACAGTGCCGATCGAGCGGTCGCTGCGCGAAGTGTACTGGGCCTTGGGGATTTCGCTGCTCTTGGTCGTGCTGGTCATTTATATTTTTCTCGGCAGCGTTCGGGCCACGGTGGTGCCGGCCGTGGCGATCCCGGCGTCGATTATCGGCACCTGCACGGTTTTGGCGGTCACGGGCTGCTCGCTCAATGTGCTGACATTGTTGGGACTGGTGCTGGCCGTGGGGCTGGTGGTCGATGACGCGATCATTGTGCTGGAAAATATCCACCGGCGCATTGCCGATGGAATGGCGCCGATGCAAGCCGCCGTCGAGGGCACCAGCGAAATTGCGTTTGCGGTGATTGCCACGACCGTGTCGCTCACGACGGTCTTCATTCCGATTGCGTTCCTGAACGGGTTGGTTGGAAAACTGTTTGCCGAACTGGCGATCACCGTGGCTGCCGCGGTGTTGCTGTCGGGCTTTGTCGCGTTGACGCTGACGCCCATGATGTGCAGCCGGCTGCTGCGCGCGGGCCCTGCGCCGTCGTTCGCGCATCGGCTGACTGGCCGGGCATCTGGCTGGCTGGTGGACGGATACCGCCGCCTCTTGAGAGCGTCCGCCAACGCCCGGGGGCTCGTGTTGATCGTGGGGATTGGCATGAGCGCCGCCAGTTTCACGCTGTTGCTGCACCTGCCCTCCGAGCTGGCGCCGCTGGAAGACACCGGCTTGTTTTCTGGGTTTGTGATCGCGCCGCAAGGCGCGACGCTTCGATATACCGACGGGTATGCCAAAGAACTGGAAGCGATGATTGCCGCCGTTCCGGAAGTGGCGACGGTGTACACGGTTGTCGGACGCGGCCAAAACCCGACTATCGTCAATCGCGCGGCAAGCTGGGTGTCTCTGCAGGATTGGGATCTTCGGTCCAGAAGCCAGCAAGAGGTGGTGGCGGATCTGAATCAACGGCTCGGGCGGCTGACCGGCGTGAAGGCCTATCTGCTGAATCCGCCGCCCATCGATGAGTGGTCGGAGAATACGCCGGTGCAATTCGTGATTGGAGGCATGGAGTACGCGGAGTTGCAGCAGGCCGCCGAACGGTTGACGGCGATCTTGTCGCGGCATCCCGGTTTTGTCAGCCCGGACATGAATCTGACGCTCAATACGCCGCACATCGTGGTCGATGCGCATCGCGACAAGGCGGCCGACCTGGGTGTGCCGGTTGCCACGATTGGCCGCACACTGGAAACCCTCTTGAGCGGACGGCCAGTCACCAGCTTCACCAAGAACGGCCGGCAATACAAGGTGATCGTCAAGGTCGACGACCGGTACCGGGAGCGCCCCTCCGATATCGGCGGGTTGTATGTTCGGGGCACCGCGGGCGATTTAACGCAATTGGCCAATGTGGTGTCGGTCCGGGAAGAGCCGGCGCCGGAATCGCTGAACCATGTCAATCGCATGCGCGCCGTCACCGTCAGCGCCGGGCTGGCCGACGGATTTACGCTCGGACAGGCGCTGGCCTATCTCGACGACGCGGCGAAGGAGGTGTTGCGGCCCACGATGCGCGCGTCCTATGCCGGCGAATCGAAAACATTTGTCGAGAGCAATACCAATCTCTACGTAACCTTTGCGCTGGCGCTGGCGGTGATCTTTTTGGTGCTCTCCGCCCAATTCGAGAGTTTTCAGCATCCCTTTACGATTCTGCTGGCGGTGCCTCCGGCGGTTTCCGGCGCCTTGCTGGCGCTGGCGGCGACGCAGGGGACGCTCACGATTTACAGCCAGATCGGGTTGATCATTTTGATCGGTCTGGTGACGAAGAACGCGATCTTGATCGTGGAATTCGCCAATCAGCTTCGGGAGCGCGGCATGGCGGCGGGCGATGCCGTGATCGAGTCGGCGGTCTTGCGGCTTCGTCCGATTCTGATGACGACCTCCGCGACGATTCTCGGGGCGCTGCCGCTGGCGTTGGCAACTGGCGCTGGGGCTGCCGGGCGCCGCCAGATTGGCGTCGTTCTGATCGGCGGGCTGGTGGTGTCCACGATCATGACCTTGTTTCTCGTCCCAGCGGCCTATGCGATGCTCTCCGGGGCCAGTCGAAAATCGGCGGAGCCTGCCTCGCAGTCCAGCTAGAGAGTCTTCCACGGTTTCTGTTCGCCCGCTTTTGTTTCCCGTCTTCCCGTTGATCTTTTCCTACGTTGTCGCGGACAATCCCACGTCGTTGCGGCCAAGGACGCCAGCGCGGAATTCAGCTAAGGACAGAGAATGGGAACGATGCCGAGGATTATTGTCCATTTCGATATGGATGCGTTTTATGCCGCGATTGAGGAGCGGGATACCCCGGCGTTTCGAGGGTTGCCGCTGGTGGTGGGCGCCGATCCCGCGCAGGGGCAAGGACGTGGAGTCGTTTCGACGGCGAATTACCAAGCGCGGACCTATGGAATTCATTCCGCCACACCGATTTCCACGGCTTGGCGGCTCTCTGAAAAAGCGCGGCGAAGAGGGCAGCCGCCGGTCACGTTTGTGTCCGTCGATATGCGCAAATATGTGGCGGTCTCGGAACGGGTGATAACGATTGCCCGCCGCGCCATTCCTGTGTTGGAGCAGGCGAGTATCGATGAGGCCTATGGAGATCTCTCCAGTGCCGGGTCTTTCGAAGCGGCGGCCGGTCTGTGCCGGTCGATTAAGGCGGCGATTCTTGCCGAAGAGCGATTGACGGCGTCGGTCGGGATCGGACCCAATAAGCTGATCGCGAAGATTGCGTCAGGCTTTCACAAACCGGATGGATTTACGGTGGTGGCTGAAGCAGAGGCGGAAGCGTTTCTCGCGCCGCTCTCGGTGCGCGCGATTTCTGGAATCGGCCCTAAGACGGAAACCATGCTAGCAGTTCAGGGGATCCGGCTGGTCGAGGATTTGACGCCGCTCAGTATTCTTGAGATGGGCGCGCGATTCGGGAAGCGCGGACTTGAGTGGTACGACAAGATTCGCGCGCAGGACGATTCACCGGTGAGGGAGTATTGGGAACCGAAGTCGATCAGCGAGCAAGAGACGTTCGATGAGGATACATTGGACTCGCGGGTTCTGGTGGAGCGGCTGTCGCAGTTAGGCGCGGGCGTGTTGGCGAGTCTCGTGGAGGAAGGATTTGAGTCCTGCCGGACAGTGGCACTCACGGTGCGGTTTGCTGATTTTACGACGGTCACCAGAGCGCATACCTTTCCAGACCCGGTGCGGGACCTGCCGGTCTTGCGCCGCGAACTACTCAAGCTATTGCTGCCGTTTCTCGATCGGCGGGAGAATCCGAAGCGCCAGCGGATTCGGCTCTTGGGTGTGCGGGTGGAAAAACTCGCAGGCGGTTACGATGCCTGTTCGGAAAATCTGATGGTGTAGAGGTAGTGATAGAGCCCTTTGCGCTCAAGGAGCTGGGCATGGGTGCCTTCTTCCACGATTCGTCCTTTATCCATGACGAGGATGCGGTCGGCGCGTTGAATGGTGGAGAGTCGATGAGCGACGACAAACGTCGTCCGCCCTTCCATCAGTCGTTCAAGCGCGTCCTGAACCAGCCGTTCCGACTCGGTGTCGAGCGACGAGGTAGCTTCGTCGAGCAGCAGGACGCGCGGATTTTTGAGAATCGCCCGGGCGATGGCAATGCGTTGCCGCTGGCCGCCTGACAGGTTGATGCCTTTTTCTCCCACCACGGTCAGGTATTGATCGGGAAAGGCTGAAATGAATTCGTGCGCGTGCGCCGCTTTGCTCGCCTCCTGCACGGCCGTCTCGTTCGCGTCGGGATTACCGTATCGAATATTGTCGAGAATCGTTCCGCCAAACAGAATCGTTTCTTGCGGGACGAGCGCGACCTGCCGGTACCAACTATCCACCGTGACGTGTTTCAGATCGTGTCCGTCTACCGTGATGCGGCCTTCGATCGGGTCGTAGAAACGATGGAGCAGATTGATGAGGGTGGTTTTGCCGGCTCCTGTCGGCCCGACAAAGGCGACCAGTTCGCCCGGTTGCGCTTCGAATGACAGGTGAGACAGCACCGGGGTGCGAGGGTCGTAATTGAAGCTGACCTGCTCGGCCCGCACGTGGCCTTTCACGGTGGAGAGGACGTGCGCATTCGGGACGTCGCGGATATCCGCTTCTGCGTCGAGGATTTCAAAGACGCGCTGGGTCGCTCCCTGGGCTTCTTTGATTTGGGCGAAGACGCGGGCGGCCGAACTGAAGGGGCCGATCAGGATGCCGGCGAACAGCACGAACGCAAAGAGGTCGCCCGGTGTCACGGCGCCGTCGATCACTTGGGTGCCGCCGTACCAGAGCACGGCCGCGGCGGCTGAGAAGGTCAGCAGGCTGATGACGGGAACGAACAGAGCCATGATGGCAGCCCGCCTGAGCGAAAGCGTCAATCCAAGCTGAATTTGAGCCAAGAACCGGCCTTCTTCCCGCTTGGTTTGCACGAATGACTTGACGATGCGTATGCCGGAAATGACCTCTTCCAGAAGGGTGCTTAGGGCTGCGGTTTGATCCTGGATCGACGTCGAGAGCGATTTTAGCTTGCGCCCAAAAAACTTGGCGACGAACACCAAGAGCGGAAGGAGGAGCAAGATGAGGAGGCAGAGGCGCCAGTTCATGGCCAGCAAAAACCCGATGCCGCCAATGAAGGTAACCAGCTGTTTCGCCGTGTCGATGGGGGTCTCGGTGACGATGGACTGGATGACCGTGACATCGTTCATCAACCGAGACAGTAGTTCTCCCGTTCGTCTCTTGGCGAAAAAGCTGACGGCGAGGTTTTGTAAATGCGCAAAGAGATGGGTGCGGAAATCGGCGACGACGCGCTGGGAAATCCAGGTGGTCAGGTAGCTGTGCCCCATCGAGCAGAGGCCTTGCAGGAGGACCAGGCCGATAAACAGCCCGATCAATTCCGTCATGCGCTCGCGGTCGTGCTGGACGGTAATGACGTCCCAGAGCGTGCCGGCCAGGCGCAGCAGGGCCAGATTGATGGCGGCGACTCCCATCACAAGGAATCCAGCCAGGATCATTTGTGAAAGATAGGGTCGTACAAATGGAAGGAATCGTCTAAAGGGCGACATGCGTATGGCGATATCGGTGTGAAGGCGCGGCGGCCCTATGGATTGTTTCCCATCGCCATCGACGCAACGGATGGATGTCGTCGATGGGATGCCAACTGAGGATGACGGAAGAGCGACGCGCTAGAGCTGCGCGATGGACTCGATCAGATTCTTATTGAGGGCTACATAGTCCGAACGCTCCGTATCGTTCACGACCACGTCCGTCAGACTGATGAAGAGCCGCACTTCTTCGTTGATCGCGTCCGAGACGCGATGACGCATTGGCGGAACGAGGAAGTCCCCCACGTAGGTGCAATTCACCGTACGAACGCGGATGCGAACTTTCCTGCCTTCCGGCACAATGTCCTCCTCCCGGTAAACGGGGTGAGCTTAGCTCTTACGACGTAAGAATTTTTGGCGGCGGCGCAGCTTTTTATACTTGTGCTTGCGCATTTTTTTTCGCCGCTTTTTTAACACGCTCGACATGCAATCAATCTCCAAAGACGGGGGAGTGTAGAGACTTTGCTCTGAAAAAGCAAGCCGTCGGCAATCGGATTTGAACGATTGCCGACGGCCGTAGTGCGATGGCCTGGCGGGGGCGGCGCGCCTTGACCGATCCCAAGGACGTTTCTATACTGCGCATCATGGGAAAAAATCATGTGCCAGGCGTGGTTGGCCTGCGGGTGCTCCGTTGGTGCGGGGTGATCATACTGGTTTCGATGGTAGCCTGCTCATCGAAAACGCTTCAGTACCCCGAGGATCATGAGCGCTTTATTCATATCGATCGAGCTGTGGAAGCATTGCGGGAGGCGTATCAGCATCGCGACCGGGCGGCGTTTCAAGACGTGATGCTGCCGGCGGAATCGTTGGAGCAAATCCAAGCCGAGGCCGCGCAGGACTTCGAATTGTTTCAGTCCATTCAGCTGGATTTCAAAACCGAGCGCATCATGATCGATGGAGAAAATATCGATGTGTATGTGCATTGGCAGGGGGTCTGGAAAAAGAATCCCGACGACGCCGGTATTCGCCAGCGCGGCCATGCCCGCTTGCAGTGGGTGGGCAGGCAATCGATTCTTCTTCGCGGCGTACAAGGCGATTTGCCATTTGGAATGACCGTGCGCCAGGCGTTATCCGATCTTCCCGCCACGCCGCAGAAACCGCTTCCCCAATGAAATCGTCAGCAGCGCAGTCGCAGCAAGCCTCCTCTAGTCATCACGCCGATTTTCTGGTTATCGGGAGCGGTGTGGCTGGACTACGCGCAGCCTTGGAATTGAGCCGCGAAGGGCGCGTCATCATGCTGACGAAGGGGCATCCCCTGCAGAGCAATTCGATCTATGCGCAAGGGGGTGTTGCAGTAGCACTCAGTGAAGAAGACGATGTTGCGATTCACCGGACCGATACGTTGAAGGCTGGTCATGGGCTGTGCCGGGCTGAGGCGGTTCGTGTGTTGGTGGAAGAGGGGCCGGCCAGGATTCAGGAATTGATCCGATGGGGCGCCAAATTCGACAAGACGGATGGAAAGTTCGCTTTTGCCCGAGAGGCGGCGCATAGCCGGAGCCGCATCCTCCGCGCGCGCGGCGATGCGACGGGCAATGAAATGGTGCGCGCACTGATGGCGCAGGTTGCGCGGCAGAAGCGCATTCAACGGCTCGACTACCATTTCACGGTTGACCTGGTCGTGGAGGAGGGGCGTTGTTGCGGGGCGGTCGTGCTCGATGAATCGTCGTCGAAGCAGTTCATTATTCCTGCAAAAGCGGTGGTGTTATCCACTGGCGGCGCCGGGCAGATTTATGCCAGGACGACGAATCCGCCCAATGCCACCGGCGATGGCATGGCTATGGCCTTTCGCGCGGGGGCCATGCTGCAGGATATGGAGTTTGTCCAGTTTCACCCAACCTCGCTGTATCTCCCTTCCAGTCCGCCGTTCCTTTTGTCAGAAGCCATGCGCGGCGAAGGCGGGCAGTTGCGCAATAACAAGGGCGAGGTGTTCATGCAGCGCTACCACCCCCTTGGGGCTCTTGCGCCTCGCGATATTGTCTCGCGGGCGATTTGGGCTGAGATGGCGGCGACGCGAGCCCGGCATGTGTATCTCGACGTCACCCACCTGGGAGCCGAATTCATCAAGCGCCGGTTTCCGACCATCTATGCGACCTGCTTGCGATCCGATATCGATATTACGGAAGAGTGGATTCCTGTGTCGCCCAGCGCCCATTACATGATGGGCGGAGTGTGGACCGACATCAATGGGGCTACTACGCTGCCGGGATTGTTCGCGGCCGGTGAGGTGGCCTGTAGTGGCGTGCATGGCGCCAATCGTCTTGCGAGCAATTCGCTGTTGGAAGGACTGGTCTTCGGTATGCGGGCCGGCGTCGCGGCGATCGCGTTTGCTCAGGGGCATGAGATGCCTGAGTTATCCTCCCATGCAACGGAGTTGCATGCTGCCGGAGACGCGACGTTCGAGGATGTGGAGAAGCTGCGGAGCTCGCTTCGCCGGACGATGTGGGGGCAGGTTGGAGTCATTCGGTCGCGGGAGTCGCTCATTCGAGCCACGGCTCAATTGTCTCGTTGGACGCAGCTCGCCGCCAAGTTCTCTAAGACCAGGGCTGAGTTGGAAGTGAAAAATATGGTGCAGGTCGCGCATTGTGTTGCGGCCGCCGCATTATGGCGGGAGAACAGCGTCGGGGCGCATTTTCGCTCGGATTGCCCCGAGGAGAAACGGCCCGGCTGGAAGCAGCACAGTCAGTTGCGGATCGCCGCGGACACTACCGAGCCGCGGCTGGCAAAGAAGCGGGGAGTGGTTGTGGTTCTACAGGTTCGGCCGCCGCGATCACGTGTCCGGTCTTCGCGCCGTCCCTAATTAGAAACGTTCGATAATAGCGAATGACTTTGCGGACGTATTGGCGGGTCTCATCAATGGGCGGAAGCCCGCGATAGCGATCGACGGTGTGTTCGCCTGAGTTATAGGCGGCTAGAGCCAGCGGGAGATTCCCCCGAAACCGGTCGAGCAGCTGACGAAGGTACTTCGTTCCCCCACCGATATTATCCTCAGGGTCATACAGGTCGCGCACGTCCATGCGCGCGGCGGTTTGAGGCATCAGTTGCATCAGGCCGATAGCGCCGGCGCGTGACACGGCCTGTGGATTGAAGTCCGATTCCGCTTTAATGACCGCTCGGATGAGGGCGGGATGTAATTGGTGCTGGCGAGAGTATCGGCTGATCACCGGTTCCAGCTCTCGATCCGATAGGACGGGATGGAGTCTATTGGGCCGAGTGGCGATTCGCCGGTAACGCGAATCCGTCGGCACGTTGGTCAACGAGATGGTTCCGTTGGCATCAATGTATTGGTAGATTTCAGCGTGAGCGGTAGGAGGGCCTGAGAGGAACCAGTGAGCGCTTACAAAGGCCGTTCCGAGAAGTAGTTGCGAGGTCTTCAATTGATGACTCCTATGCACCGTTGGGGTGTTTGGTCTGGTCAAACGATAGCAGTCCGCCCGCGAGTGTCAAGGATATGCAGATTTTGCGCCTCTTCTTGTCAGAAGAGCATCTGAATAAAAGCAATGGCTTGGGATAGACGACGTTAGTCGAGAGGTTCGAGAAAGCGACTTCGATTGTCGATAAAGTGACGGTGCAATTGACGGGTGAGGAAGCCAGGGACGCCCTGTCCAATGGGCTGCTTGTTAATCGAGGCGACGGGCATCACCTCCATGCTGGTATTGGTCAAAAAACATTCGTCGGCTTGCAGAAGCTGCTTCGAAGTGAACTGTCCTTCATGGACAGGGATGTTCAGTTCTTCCGCCATCTGCAGCAAGATTGCCCGAGTGATACCGTCCAAGAGGCCGCATTCTATGGATGGTGTGAATAACTGGCCTTGTGAGACGAAAAATAGATTGCTCACGGTGCATTCGGTGAGGTGCCCTTCCCAATTCAAGAGGAGCGCATCGAAGACGCGCGCGGCAATCGCTTCGCGTTTCGCCAGAATGTTATTCAAGAAGTTGGTGGATTTGATATGCGGAGAGAGCGCGCTCGGCAGGTTTCGTCTCGTGTGTGCGACGATGAGCGACACGCCGTGCCGATAGAGCTCTGCTGCCGGCGGATGGAGCGGCTTCGCCATAATGACGACGGTGGGTGTTGGGCAGAGGGCGGGGTCGAGGCCGATCTCTCCCTCTCCACGGGACACGGTGATTCGGAGATAGGCATCGGTTGACCCATTCCCCAATTGATTGCGGTCCATCGCTTCATGCAAGAGGCGCGGCCACTCGTTTTGCGGGATAGGAATGGTCAGTCCGATAGCATCGGCAGACCGCTGCAGGCGCGACAGATGATGATCGCGCATGAAGATCCGCGTTCCATACGAGCGGATTGTTTCGTAGACCCCGTCTCCATAGAGAAAGCCATGATCGAAGACGGATATTGTCGCGTCCTGTTCCGTGACGAATCGATCGTTCAGGAAAATCCACATGCTGGATGTTACGACAAGGCGCTCAGGAATGCCTGGGCCTTATGCATCGTCTCCTCATATTCTTTGGCCGGGTCCGAGTCCGCCACGATGCCGGCACCGACTTGGAGAGAGCCTAGTCCTTTGTGAAGTGCCAGTGTGCGGATGATAATGTTGAAATCGAGATCGCCGCTCCAGCTCAGATACCCCATCGACCCGGTGTAGGGGCCTCGCCTGACCGGTTCCAATTCGTCGATGATTTCCATGCAGCGAATCTTGGGCACTCCCGTGATGGTGCCGCCGGGGAACAGGGCCCGCAATAAATCGAATCCCGTCGCATCGGTTCGCAGTTGCCCGGAGACATGAGACACCAAGTGGCTGACATGGGAATATTGTTCAATCGACATAAACTCATCGACGAGGACGGAGCCGGTCTCGCACACGCGCCCTAGGTCGTTCCGTTCGAGATCGACGAGCATTAGATGTTCAGCGCGTTCCTTTTCATTGCCCAGTAGTTCTTCTCGCAGCCGGCGGTCGTCGGACGCGTCTTGCCCTCGGCGCCGGGTTCCGGCGATCGGACGTGTATCGGCCGATCGGCCTTCCAATCTGACTAAACGTTCCGGCGAGGTGCTGATGAGGCTGGTGTTTCCCATGCGCAACAGGCCGGAGAACGGAGAAGGGTTCATCTGGCGCAATCGCGCATAGGTTTGGAGTTCCGTCGCGAGTCCCGCCTGGCTGGCGAAGTTGTCGCTTGTGACTGAAAAACGATGAGAGAGATTGGCCTGATATATATCGCCGGCGGCGATGTATTCCTGGCAACGTTGAACGCGGTCCATATAGGCGCTCTGAGTTTGTTGTGGACGAAAGCTGACGGAGGCTAGTGGATGGGCCTGCTGCGCTTGGGAGATGGGTGAGAACAATTGCGCCTCTAAAGCCGCGAGTCTCTCGCAGCCCTCCCGATAGAGCTTTCCCCGAGGCTCTCCAAGGAATCGTTGGAGCGGGGGACAGAACATCATGTGGCACTCGCCTGAGGCGTGATCGAAGGCGACGGTAAGATCGTAAAAGGCGAATTCCAAGTCGGGGAAATACAGATCGTCATCGGCCTGGGTCGGCAACGATTCGAATTGGCGAACCAAGTCATAGCTCAGGTAGCCCACGGCTCCTCCGAAAAACGGCGGGACGCCAGGAGGACGGACGATGGTAGACAGTTGCATCAGGCGCGCGAGCATTGAAAACGGCGACCATCCGGTGAGGATGTGCTCGCCAGCGGCGGAGCGGAGAGTCCAGTCGCGTTGCTTCCCCGAAAATATTCGGTAAGGATCGGTTGCGAAAAAAGAGTAGCGCCCTGTCGTTGTAGACCCGTTGCCGCTTTCAAAAAGAAATGAGGGGCGCAGATCGGAGGCTACGCGGGTATACAATTCAAAAGGACTGAATGGCCAGCCGCGCCGGGTTACCCATAAGGGTTGCGGAGCCCCGTGTAGAAAGGGCGCGGAGGATGGTTGTGCTGTGGTCATGAATTCAGCAAGCCCGACCGGTTCCAGTGGCCTCCTACTATACCGTAGCGCTGGAGGGAGAGACAGAGCCTCGGTAGTGGGTCAGTTTGAATTTCTCTGATCTTGCCTTTGCTTGAGCGGTCTGGCATACTGCCAGCATGAAAAAGAAAACCCCGCCCAAAGATGTCAACGTCAACGCCTTTGAGATCCTACAAGCCCTGACCGGAGAAGCTGCTGACTTGTCCCATAATGAGACGAGCCTGCCAAAGAAGAAAAAATCTGACCGGCCCGAGAAGAATCCCGCCGCTGTGGCGTTAGGTCGTTTGGGTGGCAAGAAAGGGGGACCTGCCAGAGCAAAGAAGCTATCCCCTCAAAAACGTAAGGCCATTGCGAGACTAGCGGCTAAAGTGCGTTGGGAGGTAGATAGATGAACAGTGTAAAGGCCGATCATTACATCAGCGGAATATTGAGCAAATACAACCGTGACTTAGGAGCGCATCTCGGAGGAGATGTAATTACCATACGATCCCCTATAGGGTTTGGTTTGGATGACCATGTTCGATTGGAGATTGAGCAACTGCATGAACAAACAAAGAGAAAAAGGAAGTTGCCAAGACTCATCGTTCTGATCGAGACAGGCGGGGGATATATTGAAGTTGTTGAGCGCCTATACAATATATTCCGCAAGCATTATGTATTAGTCGATTTCATTATTCCGAACTTCGCCTACTCTGCTGGCACAGTGTTGGTTCTTTCTGGTGATTCCATATACATGGATTATTACTCAGTTCTCGGTCCAATTGACCCTCAGTTTGAGGCTGACGGACGTTACGTTCCAGGGCTGGGGTATCTTCAGAAATTTCAAGAATTGAAAAATTACATTAATGGCAACAACGGGCCTCCAGGATCATACAAGGCTGAGCTAGCTTATCTGCTCAATAAGTTTGACCCTGCCGTGCTATTTCATTTGGAGCAGGCGAAGAATCATTCAGTTTCGCTATTAGTAAACTGGCTTCCTCGGCATAAATTCAAAAATTGGAAAGTTACAAGGTCTAGATCGAAGAAAGTGTCTCCGGCTGACCGAAAAAGTCGCGCCAAGCAAATCGGTGAAATTTTAAGCAATCCAGAACGATGGCATTCTCACGGACGAGGCATTGGTCTCAGGGAGTTAACTAGCAATGAAATCAACTTAAAAATCGAGAACTTTGGGGAGGATGGCCATTTGAATAAATTGGTTCGACAGTATTATGATTTATTGATAGATTACGCAACAAAGATAGGCTGTGGAGGTATGAAGAGTACGGTTATCCATACCCGAAATGGCATCCGCCCAATTGCGTCTCAGTAGATTCTTAGTGGAGGCCACTATGACGAAGAAATCAAATATAGAGAAGACGATTAGGGACATGGACGCCCTTTTGAAATTTGTCCCTGGATTAGACGCAATGCTTAAGTCTTTGGAGTCAACATCTAAACAGTCTGAAGTTGACGAAGAATATCAACGGATTAAGCTGCCATATGTTTCGGCTGAACCGATTCGTGGGACTGGGTGGACTCGCTAACTACATAAGGGAGAGACAGGAAAACCCGCCCTAAAAAGCGGGTTTTTTTCTATTGATTGTACTTGATCGCTCAAGCATAATACCTCTGTCACCACGGAGGAAGCCATGAACAAACTGACGCAAGCCAAACGAGTTCAGGTCATCGCCGCGCTGGTCGAGGGCAATAGCATCCGCGCTACCTGCCGCATGACTGGCGTCGCGAAGGGCACCGTCCTCAAGCTCCTCGTGGATCTCGGATCGGCTTGTGCAGCCTATCAGGATCGGACCCTTCGGAATCTCACCTGCAAGCGCATTCAGTGTGATGAAATCTGGTCATTCTGTTATGCGAAAGAAAAGAACGTCCCCGAAGAGATGAAGGGGAAACTTGGCATTGGCGATGTATGGACCTGGACCGCGATTGATGCCGATACCAAGTTGATCGTTTCCTATCAGGTGGGTGATCGGAGCGCGACGTATGCGAGGAAGTTTATTGATGACTTGGCGACACGCCTAGCCCATCGCGTACAACTGACCACAGATGGCTATAAAGCCTATCTTGTGGCCATTGAAAAGGCGTTTGGGTCCGAGATCGACTATGCCATGCTAGACAAGATGTATACGCACACTGGTGGGAATGGTGGAGGCCCTGCCCGTTACAGCCCAGGAGCATGCTGCGGAGCTGTCAAGAAACGTATCAAGGGTAATCCTGATATGGAGAAGATTTCAACCTCCTATGTCGAGCGCCAGAATCTCACGATGCGGATGAGCATGCGCCGGATGACGCGACTGACCAATGCGTTCAGTAAGAAGGTCGAGAACCAGGCCCATGCCGTAGCTCTCCATTTCATGCATTATAACTTCGCTAGAGTTCACCAAACGCTCCGTGTCACTCCGGCTATGGAAGCCGGAATCGCGGATCATGTGTGGAGCTTGGAAGAACTCGCCGCATTGCTCGATTCAAACTGACCCACTACCCAGAGCCTCTAACGGCTTGACATTTCAATGAGGATTCTGCTTGAATTGCGCGCTTGCAATCGGTTGAGCGCCTCATTCAGATTCTTGCTTGAGCACTGACCGGTGAGTAAAGGAATGCCCCCTTCTCAAGATCCGTTTTATGCGGGGCTCGGCCAGGCGGTTCGGATTGGAACCGACCTGCTAGCTGCGTTGATCGTCGGAGGCGGGCTGGGCTGGTTGTTGGATACCTATCTCCTGGATTCGACTCCTTGGGGAATGGTGGTGGGGTTAGCGCTCGGGGTAACGGCCGGCATACGGAACGCATACCGGTCGGCCATGCGGTGGCCCGGTTCATCGCCCGATACAGAAAGCAAAGGATAGCCGTGGAAGAAAGTCCGCTTCATCCGTTCGAACTGCATAATTACATTCCTCTCGCTTTTGGGGGAGTCGATATTTCCATCAATAAGGCGGTCATCATCATGTGGGTGGTGGTGGCGCTGGTCGCGTTCCTCATGCTCAAAGCCGGGTCGGCGCGCCAGATGGTGCCGGGCAAGTTGCAGAGCATGGCGGAAATGTTGGTCGACTTCATTCGGAACATCATTCTCGATACGATGGGGAAAGACGGGATGCAGTTTTTCCCGCTTGTTGCGACGCTGTTTCTTTTCATTCTCTTCTGCAATCTCATCGGGTTGATTCCTGGTTCCTATACGGTGACCAGCCAGATTATTGTGACGGCGGTCTTTGCCTCTGTCGTTTACGGGCTCAGTCTTATCATGGGATTCATGCTGCATGGGGCCAAGTTCATGGGCATTCTTGTGCCGCCGGGCACGCCGGGATGGCTGCTGCCCTTGATGATTCCGATTGAGTTGATCAGCCAGCTGGCCCGGCCGATTTCTCTGGCGGTTCGATTGTTTGCCAATATGACGGCCGGCCACGTTATTCTCGGGGTGCTGTTCGGCTTGGCGATCAGCGGCGGGTTGCTCATCGGCTGGCTGCCGTTTGTCTTTACGATTGCGATGAATGGGTTGGAAGTCGGCATTGCGTTTATTCAAGCCTATATTTTTACCGTGTTGACCTGCGTCTATTTGGGAGACGCATTCCATCTGCACGGCCATGATGACCACGCGCATTGATCGCGTGTCAGCCAGACAAGGGAGGAGTAGGACACAATGGATTCAGCAGCAGCAGCATTGTTAGGTATGGGATTGGCGGCGGCGGGCTTTGCCGGCGCCGGTGTGGGAATCGGGTATATCTTCGGCAAGATGATTGAAGCCGTGGCCCGCCAGCCCGAAGCCGAAGCCCGCGTCGGCAAGTATATGTGGATCGGATTCGCGCTCGTGGAAGCCATCGCGCTGTACGGGCTCGTTATCGCGTTCATCATCATGGGCCTTCGCAAATAATCGTGCTGGGCAGTGAGTGCTTAGTGCTGAGCCGGGCGCTTGGCACTCAGGCCTCAGCACACAGCACGTAGGTACAACAATGCCGCAGTTTGAATCGAGCTTTTTCACGTCGCTGATTTTCTGGGAGATTCTCTCCTTTGGGATTCTTTTCTTCGTGCTCTATAAGTTTGCCTTTCCCGGCATCCTGGGCATTCTCGAAGAGCGGGAAAAGAAGATCAAGGACAGCCTCGACCAGGCCGAACGCCATCGCGCAGAGTCCGAGCGGGCGCTGAAGACCTATGAAGCCAAACTCAGTGCGGCGGCGAAAGAAGCCGAGGCCGTTCTCGCTGCAGCGCAAGAGCGGGCGCAGCGATTGCTCGATGAGAACGAACAGCGGATGAGCACGGAAGCGGAACGCATCAAGGGCGACGCGACGCGTGAGATCGATCATGAGCGCCGGAAGGCCGTACAGGACATTCGCAATCAGACCACGGAGCTAGCGTTGCTGGTGGCGGAAAAGGTGGTGCAGCGGAGTCTTGCGGATGCGGATCACCGGAAGTTTGCCGACGAAGCCCTGAGCGCTCTCTCGAAGTCGCATTCGTAATCATCTGTTACTCGGCCTGGCGCGGTGGGTCTATGCTCACCCCGCCAGGCCGGTATCCCTCCAAGTCAATCGTCACAAACCGAAAGCCGAGTTCTTTGAGCTGCCGACTGATCCGTGCGCCTCGGCCCTCTTCGAATATTCGAGCCAGTTCACTTTGGCCAGCTTCGATTCTGGCGATCTCGCCGTGGTCCCGCACCCGGCAGTGCCGGAATCCTTCCGCCAGCAAGATTTCCTCGGCCTGTTCCACTCGACTGAGTTTCTCTCTGGTGATCGCGGTTCCGCGAGGAATCCGAGAAGACAGGCAAGCGGCTGCTGGTTTGTCCCAGTTCGACAACCCAAGTTCTTTGGCGAGCGAACGGATTTCAGCTTTCGATAGTCCGGCTTCGACCAGCGGACTGCGGACGCCCCATTCACGCGCGGCTTTAATGCCGGGGCGATCGTCTCCCAGATCGTCGAGATTGGTGCCGTCCGCGATGACGGCGGTTGCGCGAGTTTCTTTCAATGTGCTCAGTAATCGATAGAGGTCGGTCTTGCAGTGAAAACAGCGGGTCGCATCGTTGTCGGTGAAGGCGGGGATTTGCAACTGGTCTGTCTGGACCAATTCATGGCGCGCCCCGATTTCTTTCGCGACGCGGGTTGCGGTCTCCAACTCGACTGCGGGAAATGTCGGCGAAATCGCGGTCACGCCAACGGCACGGTCCTGCAGTTGATCGCAGGCGACTTTGAGGACAACGGTACTATCGATGCCGCCGGAATAGGCGACTAGGACGGAATCCATCGCCGCGACGATTTCGCGCAGGCGGTGAAGCTTATATTCAAGAGAGAGCGGTTGCATGGCGGCGCTGTGCCGGCGGCGTGCTACTGGCGGACCTTGGCTTTGGCGACGTTGCCGACGACGACGAGTGCATAGTGTTGCGGATCGAGGTATTGTTTGGCGACGCGCTGGACATCTTCCTTCGTGACGCGCTCGATCCACTTTGGATATTGGCTGAAATACTCGAATCCCAATCCGTAATACTCGACTTGGGCCAGCACTTGGGCCAGCTTGGCGGTTGAATCGAGGCGGAGCGGGAAGCTGCCCATGAGAAAGGATTTCGCTTCCGACAATTCCTGATCGCTGACCGGGTTGTCGCGAATCCCCTTGATCTCCGCCAACACGCCGGCGATCGCTTGGTTGGTCGCCTCGGTTCTGGTTTGAAGATTCACCCAAAATGAGCCCGGCAGCATGCGCGCGTCATAGTGACTCATGATGCCGTAGGCAAGTCCCTGCTTGTCGCGGATCGAGTCCATGAGCCGCGACGAAAACCCGCCTGCTCCGAGGATATGGTTCATCACCGTGACGGCATAGTAGTCCGGATTATTTCGGCTGATCCCGCCGTGGCCGAGGACGATGGTGGACTGGGTCAAGTCCTTTTCGATGAGCTGAACGGCTTTCTTATCGACCGCCGCGGGTTTCTTCGCGGTGCGGCTCTGCGGCGTGCCCTTCTTCCAGCTTCCGAAATGGGCCTGTACGAGGGCCGTCGCTTGTTCGACGGACAGATCGCCGACGATGGTCAGGATCACCTGATTGGGGAGATATTCTTTTGCATAGAAGCTCTGCACATCCGCCAAGGAGATCTTCCCCACCGTCTCTTCAGTACCTTGGACGGGCCATCGATAGGGGTGGTTGTGGAACACCAGTTGGTTGAAGGCCTTCATGGCCACATGGCTGGGGTCGTCGTGATCGCTGGCAATTTCACCTTGGATTTGGGAACGCACCCGCTCGAATTCATGCTTGGGAAATGCGGGGTGCATCAAGATGTCGGCCAGTAGAGTGAACCCCAGGTCGACATCTTTTTTCAGCACGCGCGCTGAGGCGGTGGTGAAGTCTTCTCCTGCTTTCGCTTCCAGCGAACCACCGACGAAATCGATCTGTTCGGCCAATTGCTTCGAGGATCGGCTGGCGGTGCCTTCATCCAAGAGGCTCGCGACGAGATTGGCGACACCGGCTTTCTCGGGTGGATCGTAGGCCGACCCGGCTTTGACGAGGGCATGAATTTCCACGATCGGGAGAAAGTGTTGCTCTAGGACCAGCACCGTCATGCCGTTCGGCGCGGTGAATTTCGTCGGGGTGATATCGGCCGCGTAGACGGTTGCAGCAAGAGAAACCACGGTGGTTGTGAGTAGCAGTGCACAGGCGTTGCGCCAGCTATTTATCCGAGTGAATCGTTCTCTTGCTATGGTGATGGGCATCGCGATCAGGGCTTTCCGGCATGCGCGGCAGTCGGTTGAGGCTCTGCCGCTTTGGGCGGTTGAGGAATCAGAATGCCGACAGTCCGGTTATCCGGATTCAGATAGTGCTTCGCCACGCGCTGAATGTCTTTGGCGGTAACCGTGCGGATGTGTTCCAAGAATTGATCGACCCGCCGCCAGCCGGCACCGATCGATTCCGATTCACCTAACAACATGGCATGGCGGAAGTTTGAATCCTGTTCGAATATGTGGGCGGCTTCCACCTGGTTTTTTGCCCGCTGCAATTCCAGCTCAGTCGGCGGCTCGTTTTGGAGCCGGGCGATCTCACGATACAGCGCGTCTTCGACGGCATCTATCTTGGATCCAGGATTCACCAGCGCATAGAAATAAAACAGGCTGGGGTCGGTCTGCATCAGGCTGTACTCGGCGCCGACGGCCAGAGAGTTCTTTTGATCGTAGACGAGGCTCTGGTAGAGGCGTGAACTTTTTCCATGCGACAGGATGGACTCCAGAATGTCGAGGGCATAGGAATCGTCGCTGGAATAATTTGGGACGCGGAAGCCCAGCATGACGAACGGGACCTGCGCCTCGCGTTTCAAGAGAAAGCGGCGCTCGCCGCGCTGTTCCGGTTCGGCCGCCAGCGTGGCCTTCGGGCTCGGGCCTTTGGGAATCGGTTCGAAGAGATGCTTGATTGTCGGGAGCAAGGCATCAGCCTTAATGTCGCCCACCACAATCAGGGTGGCATTATTCGGGGAGTAGTAGGTGTCGTAATGGCGCTGTAGATCGTCCAGCGACATCGCATCCAAATCGGCGAACCATCCGATTACCGGCCAATGGTAGGGATGGCTGAGGTAGGTCTGGGCGAAGAGGGTTTCCACCAGCGCCCCTTGGGGATCGTCTTCCGTGCGCAGCCGGCGCTCTTCTTTCACGACTTCCCGCTCGGTTTGGAACTCGCTGTTGTCGAGGATCAGCCCCTGCATTCGGTCGGCTTCCATCTCCAGCGCGAGCTCGACGCGATCCGCGGCGAGATTTTCAAAATAGGCAGTGAAGTCTTGGCTGGTAAAGGCGTTATCGATGCCTCCGTTCTTCCGGATGAGGCGCGAAAACGACCCCTTCGGGTACTTGGCGGTGCCTTTGAACATCATGTGTTCGAGCATGTGGGAGAGTCCAGCCCGGCCCATGACTTCGTTTCGCGAGCCTACTTTGTACCAGACCTGCACGGTGGCGACGGGAGCTTTCGGAACCTCTACGAGCAGGACCTTCATTCCATTGGATAAGAGATATTCGTGCGGCTCGGCCGCGTGGCTTGTCCCTGCCCATAGGCAGAGACTGAGCATGCTGACGAAGACTGCTAGATGACAACGGTTTGACGATTTCATAATTGGGTGAGTCGCACGAGGCATGCTAACAACGGGATTCGATACGTGTCAAGGCGATGGCCGCTTGGCCTGCCGGGACATTGCCCAATTGGCCACAGGCGCCCAGCACGTCACGTCCGCGGCTCTTGCGAATGAAGGCATCGATGCTGGCGCGGGTGAGGATGGCCTGGAAGGTGAACACGCGAGTGTCGGCCGGCCTGCGGAAACCATTCCCTGGAAATTCGTTGAATGGAATCAAGTTCACTTTACATTTGATGCCCTGAAGCAGCTTGACGAGGCGGCGGGCGTCGTCATCGCTGTCGTTCACCGCGGCAAGTAATACATATTCAAACGTCAGCCGCCGCATGGGAGGGAGTGGATAGCGGCGGCAAGCCGCCATGAGCGTTTTAAGCGAGGCCACTTGGCTGGCGGCCGGCATCAGCTGTTGCCGCTGTTCTTCCGTGGTGCCGTTCAGTGAAATGGCCAAGTTCACCCCGAGCGCGGCCACATCTTTCAGCCGGGTAGCGAGTCCTGCGGTGGACACTGTAATGCGGCGCGGCGACCAGCCGAGCCCCCAGGATTTATTCGTCAGGCAGCGGATTGCCGCGGACAGGGCTTCGATATTGGCCAGCGGCTCGCCCATGCCCATGAACACTAGATTGGTCAGGCGTTCGTCGCCGGTCAGGTGATCCTGCGCCGTGAGCACCTGATCGACTATTTCATGGGCCTTGAGATTCCGTTTCAACCCCATTGTGCCGGTCAGGCAAAAGCCGCAATCCAGCATGCACCCGACTTGTGTAGACACGCAGAGCGTTAGTCGATCCTCGTCTGGGATCAGCACGGTTTCAATACGCAGGTCATCGTCTAGGGTCAGGAGCAGTTTGCGTGTGCCATCGGAGGATTGAAGGACGGTGCAGTGCTGCGTGCGTTGAATTGTGGCGATGGCGGCCAGCTTCTCGCGATCACTCTGCGAGAGATCAGTCATCTGCGCGATGGTACGGGCACGGCGTTGATAGAGCCAGCGTAAGATTTGCCCAGTCCGATAGCCCGGCCAGCCGAATCCTTGGACAAGCGTAGTGAGTTGCGCGTCGGTCAAACTCAGTAAATTTGTCTGTGGGCGAGGGGGTTCGGTCATCGATGTCGGTGTATCCAGGTGGTGAGAGGCCAGAGTACCACAGGGTATGGGCAATCGGCAGCATTGTTCCTGGAGAGTATATTCTCATTGAGTTTAGGTGGCGGTCAGGTAGGATTGCTAGGGGGTTGCTGATGTATGTGCAGGGCCTGCTCCCACTAGAAGCTGCGGTCGGTGCATTACAGCAATGTCAGCGTGGCCTAGGGTATTGCGTATGTGGACTTTGGGTTCATCGAGCCAGCGTTGCTCGGCGTGATAGTGAAGGCGGCGCAGGAGAAGGAGGATGGGCAGGCCGCGCCGAAAGCCATTGACGGCCAACTCGTGACGCGTGTTGCCATGGGTGTGGATGTGTTGGCGCGCCTGCATCAGCAGATTCAGCAGGTGTTGGTCACCATGCGCGATGCGCGGCAACGGGAAGTGAAGAAGTAAGGGACGGGATTTGAGTCAAACTGTCAGGCGGAGGTCGTCATGAAGGCAAGATACCTTGGACTCGCACTCGTTGCCTTGCTGCTAACGAGCGGAGTCGCCTGGGCGGGGCAAGAGGCATACAGGCTCATGATGAGTAAGGATAAAGAGCTATGTAAGAGCGCCC
Organism: Nitrospira sp.; assembly: GCA_022226955.1. Taxonomy (NCBI): domain Bacteria; kingdom Pseudomonadati; phylum Nitrospirota; class Nitrospiria; order Nitrospirales; family Nitrospiraceae; genus Nitrospira; species Nitrospira sp. The sequence goes on along the minus strand of CP092079.1, from coordinate 4,027 downwards.
TCGAACTGTTCAATGCAGATATGAAGAAGTATCAAGAGATTCGATATCAAGAACATGAGATATTCACCCGTATTGGATGGTAGCCAGTCAAGCTGGAATGGGAAAAAACACTGGTGCCCCGCTGTTCCGTTCTTCAACGTGCCATCTTTGATGTGAACAATGATGGGCAGGATGATCTGGTTATCAAGTGGAGCGCTTGTTTCCGAGGCAATCCAATTGACAGTCTCTATGTCTTTCCGAAAGACAGTGATGCCGTGACCAGGCTGAAGTCTGGACCGAAAGGATGGGGCGTACTCTTTGATGCAGAAAATAAGTTTGGTGGAATTGATAGTAGATGGTTTTCACTCGATGAGCTACCGCTTGATCAGACTGATGGGATTAAACAGGGTATCGCGGGTGCATTCATCCATCCATTTATTTTTCACGGAATCACATATGTCAGCATAGAGGGTCTCCTGCTCGACTGGGTTGCCATTAACCAATATCTAGGCAAAGATCATTTTAAAGATGTGTGTTATTTCCGGTATCAACCCACTGTAACTGACACTTCTGACAAGTGAGGAGTCATTGCCATGGCGCTTACGCTTCATACTAATTATCAGTTCGGGAGTTATCTCTCTGACCGAGAACGTCTCCTGAAAAGTCGAGAGAATCCAAATCTTTTGAGTGCGAGCTTGTCCAGCAAGATTCGTCTGTCTCAATTGAATCCAATATTTGATGGTAAAGACAGTCTGGCCATTGGCTATGGGTTTGACCTGCTTGTACACAGTAATGCCGAAATTCTTGGGCTTCTTCATTCTGCCAACCTCACCGATGTCGATTTCGGCTGGGCTACAGCCAGTCAGAAAGCTCACGACCTCAATCTGCTTGATGTCTATCGGCAATCTAGAGATGGACTGTCCGTGCAAGAATGGAGGAATCGTGAAGGCAAGCTCTTCATGCATTTTTCGTCAGAGCCGAATGCGACGAAGCTTCTTACTACGCTGGCTGCGGAAGCGGAAGATAAGCTGACCCAAGTGTTCTTCAGTCGGGGGTTCCAGATTCTCGATTCCAACGAGCGACTGGCGCTGGTTTCTATGGTCTATAACGGAGGGCTAGGGATGTTTGGTTCTCTGCAGACATCCAAGCTGCTTGATGCTCTTCAAGCAGGGAACCGGGCTAGAGCATGGTATGAAATTCGATATAGCACGAATGCGGAAGCGAAAAGCCTGAATCCTCAGAAGCTTCGGGTTGCGCCTGGCATAGCGAATCGGCGTTATGAAGAGTCAAATCTGTTGGGGCTGTATGAAGGAAATGGTCAACCATTGACAGATGCAGAGGCTCGCAATGCCGTCGCAGTGCTTAATAGTCATCAGCGCGCAATCGCCGCATATGAAGGGCGGTTTCCGCCACTCGGTGTGCCAATCAAGCAACAAATTCTGCCTGCTGTGCAATTCCTCATTGCCAGCCTCGGCGACCCATCCAATCAAGATGTCCTCGTGGCGAGTGGCCCGCTAGGAAACGGTGATGCCATTCAAGGAACAGATGTGAGCGAATTGCTTCTCGGCGACATCGGTCACGATATTCTCATTGGAGGCGGTGGCGACGATGTGCTCCGAGGTGACCAAGGGAAAGACGTCTACGTCTATAACTCCGACGATGGTGAGGACACAATCCTCGATACCGACCGCCAAGGCCTGGTCATCTTCGATCATCATCTGTTGCAAGGCGGACTCAAAAAGCAAAGTGAAGGCGTGTACACGAGCCTCGATGGACAGGTCACCTATCAGCGCTCCGGCAGCGATCTCGTCGTCAACGGAACGTTGACGATTAAAGAATGGCAAGAGGGCCAGTTCGGCATCAGACTGAAAGAGCTGCCGGACGATCCGGAAGAACCTGGTCTGGGCGGGGGCGGGCGCGACTATAAGCGGATCGATCACTATATCCAGGTGGGCGTCGATGCTGAAGGGCAACCCATCATGGTGCCGGTCTTTGTCGAGTCCTTCTACGACGGGACGAATAACACGGGCGACGGGCAGCTCGTATCCCCGATCGGGGATGAACCCAATGCGATCAATGTCCTAGGCGGCAACGATGTGGTGGCGACCGGGGTCGGCGATGACACGGAATTGATCGTATGCGGTGGGAGGTAGTTATGAAACGCGTCATCATTCTTTCTGTAGTGCTGATGCTCTCGGCAGTTGGTGTGGCGTGGGCAGGACTATTCGAGGCTCACCAACAAGCTTTGGCTATCTACAAGAAGACCAAAGATCTATCCAGCGCGATCAGGCTGCTGGAAGATGCTGGTATTAAAGGCGTGCTCGGGGAGAAGCCAGTTGACATGAGGAAGGATGTCTACGTCAGTATTCTGAATGACTACGGGTTCTTTTTGGCTGAATTCGGAAACACTTCTGAGAGCCGCGGGGCTGCGATTGATGTTCTTGAGAAGGTGACCCAACTTGGCCCCGACCGAGCCGTGGCATATCTCAATCTTGGAGATGTGTTTGTGAAGGAGATTGATGCGAATCAAGATACTGGGGCAAAGGCGGAGATGAGGGCGTTGGCTTTACAGAATTACGAGAAATATGCACAACTTCTGCAAACAAAAAAGCTTGGAGAAAAAATGCCCCAAAGAGTCCAGGAGTTTCTCCAACGGGCTCACCAGCGAGGCAAAGCGCTGTTCCACTATAGGCTCGCCATGAACAACGACCCCGATGTCTGTACCCACATGCTGCATCTGTTCAATGCTGATTGGACTCGCTTTCAAACGATTCGGTTCGACCTGCATCAGGAATTCACCAGTATTCCCTGGGTTCCCATGAACAATCTTGGACCGGATCTCCTGCCAGAAGAGGATATCCAGATCGCCAAGTTCGACATCAATAACGATGGACGAAATGACCTGGTCGTAAAGTCACACTGGTCTCTTCGTGGCAAGATGAGTGAGGAGCTCGATGTGTATGGCGACGAGGAAGGCGCGCTGCCTTTGAAGGCTGAGTTTGGAATGGCAGATCTGAAACAAAGTCAAGGTTCGATTGGACACGGTGGTGTCTATCCAAGCGGTAAGCGCGTCGACCAGACACTTGTTTTAGGTGCTCGTCTTCTTATCTACCCATTCAAGTATAAGAATCAAGTGTACATCAGTGTAAAGGACCGGTCAGACGAGTTCGAATTTGAAACGTATGAAGAAGACGTCAGGATGGACAAATGGCATGTGGTCGCGAAATATAAAGGCGACGAGGAAACAGAGGACCTGTGTTATTTCCGGTTGGAGCCTGAAGTTTCCAAGAGAAAAACACTGCAAATGGGCGAGAGGAGATAAGTATGCCACTTTCAGGCCTACATACGTTTTCTGCTCACAAGGACTATACTGACGCGCGAGACTTCGCAGTTAAGCTTTCTGAACATGACCCCCTCCGTAGTGGTAAAGACCTCTCAGGTCTAGTACCAAAATTTGATCGAGATGATAGAAAGGAACTGGGCAATCTGGTGATCGGTTATGGTCTGGATCTGCGGGTAAATTCTGTGGTGAAAATCAATGATTGGTACAGTCGCGCAGGCTTAACCTTGTCTGAGCAAGAGAAAGGCTATTTAGCCGTTTATCAGGCGAATCCCTCTGTCACGAATGCACGAGCGGTCAAAGCTAACCTAAGACCACTGTCAGATGAACCTGCGGCTTCTCGGTTGTTCGCAGCGGTAGTCGATGACTTTGAGGCTGGCTTTACCGCGAAGTTTGGTCCAATGGCCGAGTCAAATGAAAGGGCAGCACTTGTATCGCTGGTATTCAACCGCGGAATCAATAATTCAGCGCTCAAGCCACTCATATCTGCTATTCAAAATGATTTGCGCGCCGAAGCATGGTTTCAGATCCGCTATAACCAAACCCCGTTAAAGAACGCAATTGACCCTGACCTTCCCCCCGAAAACTAGACCATTGGCAAGGAAGTGTACCCTGTGCTGAGATGGGCCTTACAGGAGAGGCCCATGACCAGGAAACGACACACGGAGGAACAGATCATCGCGGTGCTCAAGGATGCCCAAGCGGGTA